>JACCUC010000150.1 GCA_013812065.1 Thermoleophilaceae bacterium
GCCGTCTCGAAGTCGCGCGCCGCGCGAGCCGCCTCGCGCTCGCCGATGAGGCGCTCGACCTCCTCGCCCGGTGCCGGCGCCGCCGCGTCGCCCGTCTCGCCCGTAACCCCCGGCAGGAGCCGCTCCAGGCCGAGGCAGGTGAGCATGGGCGCGAGCTGCCCGACGCCGAGGCGCTCGCCGGCGTCCAGGCGGCGGTTTCCCTCGGCGATCCAATCGAAGAGCTCGGCACGCGCCGCCGGGGTGTTGAAGTCGTCGGCGAGGGCGGCGAAGAAGCGCTCGGCGTAGGGCCCCAGCGCCTCGGGCTCGGGCGCGGCGCGGTCGAGCCGCAGGCAGAAGTCGCGCACCCGGTCGACCGCCCGCCCGGCCTCGGCGAGCAGCTCCTCCGAGAAGGCGAGCGGGCGGCGATAGTGACCGCTCGCGAGGTAGGTGACGAGCGCGTCGCGACCGAAGCGGTCGAGCGCCTCGCCGAGCAGGCGTATGTTCCCGACCGACTTCGACATCTTCTCCTGCTCGAGCCGGACGATCCCGTTGTGCATCCACAGCCGGGCCAGCGGAGCTCCGCGCGCCGCCTCGGTCTGGGCGATCTCGTTCTCATGGTGGGGGAAGATCAGGTCGGAACCGGCGCCGTGGATCTCGAAGTCGAGCCCGAGCAGCTCCTCGGCCATGGCCGAGCACTCGATGTGCCAGCCGGGGCGCCCCCTCCCCCACGGTGCGTCCCAGGCCGTGTCCTCGCCGGGCTTCTGGGCCTTCCAGAGGGCGAAGTCGCTCGGGTCCTCCTTGAGCGCGACCTCCGCGTCGTCCTCGCCCTGCTGCATGTCATCCAGCGCGCGGTTCGACAGCTTCCCGTAGCCGGGGAAGCTGCGGACCCGGAAGTAGACGTCCCCCCGCGCCTGGTAGGCGTGGCCGCGCTCGATCAGCGACTCGATCAGGGCAGCGATCGGCCCGATGGTCTCGCTCGCCTTGGGCTCGTCGTCGGGCCGGTCGAGCCCCAGCCGGCCGGTGTCCTCCTCGTAGCGGGCGGTCATCTCGCGCGCCAGCTCGTCGCTCGGCACGCCGGCGGCCGCGGCCGCGGCGTAGATCTTGTCGTTGACGTCGGTGACGTTGACGACGAGGCGCACGCCGTAGCCCTCGTGCACGAGATAGCGCTTGAGCAGGGAGAAGACGACATAGGGCCGGGCGTTGCCGACGTGGATGCGCGAGTAGACGGTAGGGCCGCAGGCGTAGATGCCGACCTGTCCCGGGGTCCGCGGCTCGAGCGGGCGCAACTCGCCGGTGAGGGTGTCGTGCAGGCGGATCTGGCACACGAGGGCAGCCTAGTTGGGCCTCCGGCCGGCGCCGGCCGCTACTTTGCCCGCTCGAGCGTCGCGACGGCGAGTGCGGCGATGCCCTCGCCCCGCCCCAGGAAGCCGATTCCCTCGTTCGTCGTGAACTTGAGGTTGACCTCGAGCGGTCGCAGACCGACCGTGGCCGCGAGGCAGGTGCGCATGCGGTCGCGGTAGGGGGAGAGCTTGGGTGCCTGGCAGATCACGGTCGCGTCGAGGTGGCCGATCGTCCATCCGTGGTCCTCGAGCAATGAACAGACCTCGCTCAGCAGATCGGCGCTGTCGGCGTCGCGCCACCGTACGTCTGTGTCCGGGAAGTGCTGGCCGATGTCCCCGAGGCCCGCGGCGCCGAGCAAAGCGTCGATGACGGCGTGGGTGAGCACGTCGGCGTCGGAGTGGCCATCGAGGCCGAGCTCCGAGTCCTCGATCTCCACCCCACCGAGAATGAGCCGCCGCCCGGCCACGAGCCGGTGGGTGTCGTAGCCGATCCCGGCGTGGGCGCTCACGGCCGGCCCTGGCGCCCTCAGCCGAGCGGGACGAGCCGCCGCTCGCGTCGCTCGAACACCGCGATCTCCTCCACGCCCAGCGAGGCGAGCAGCTCGACCGCCTCCTCGTAGCGGTAAGCGAGGTCGTTGGGGGTGTGGGCGTCCGAGGACAGCGTCACGGGCCGGCCGGCCTCGAGGCACATGGCCAAGAGCTCGGGGGCGGGGTAGATCTCGCCCGCGGCCTTGCGCAGCCCCGCGGTGGAGACCTCGACGGCCACGTCCGATCCGGCGAGGCCGTCCATGGCGAGCTCGTACAAGAAGCGCGGATCCCGGGCGGGGCGCGGGCGCTCGGCTCCCCACACCTTGACGAGGTCGGGGTGGCTCAGCACGTCGAACAGGCCACTGCGCGCGGCCTCCCCCAGCGTCTCGAAATACCGCCGCCAGACCTGCTCGGGGTCGCTTGCCGTGCGCCACACGTCCCATTCGCCGGCCATGTCGACGGAGGCGTCACCGAGGAAGTGCACCGAGCCGAGCACGTAGTCCCAGTCCCGTTCCTCGAGCAGGTTGGCGATCCGGTCCTCACGGCCGGGAACGAAGTCGGCCTCGATCCCGAGGGCGAGGTCGGTCTCCGTCCGCACGAACTCGCAGTAGGAGTCGAGGTCGTCGACGGCAGTCTGCTCCCAGAAGGGATGGCGCCAGACGTCGAGCGCCTGGCGGAACCGGTGCAGGTGCTCGGAGACCCCGAGGAAGCCGATCCCCCGCTCGGACGCCACCTCCGCGTAGCGCTCGGCGTTGGCGCGCGTGAAGCTCTCCTCGGCGCCCGCCTCGGGATCGTCTGGGCGCAGGTGGACGTGGAGGTCGGTGAGCATGTGTACGCGATACGTCAGCGTGCGGTCGAGGGCTCGGCGCCCGCGCGGGCTCGCACGGACCCCTCCCGCTCGCGCAGGAGCGCCTCCGCGATGCGGAGGTCGAGCGCGCTCGTCACCTTGAGATTGTCGGGCGGCGCGTCGACCACCCGCACCGTGCCGCCGGCCGCCTCCACCAGCGCCGCGTCGTCGCT
>JACCUC010000168.1 GCA_013812065.1 Thermoleophilaceae bacterium
CCGCCGCGAGGGTGCTCGAGGCCGGCGAGCACGACGCACTGGCCGACGCGGTCGGTACGCCGGTCGACGAGGGTGTGGCGGTGGCGGACGCCCACGGGGCGAGTCCGGGCCGGTCGGGGGAGCTTCAGGAGGAGCTGCGGATCGAGCGTGTCGACGGCGACCGACTGCGGGTGGCCCGCTGGGTACTCCGTCCCGGCACGGGGTGGGACCTGCTCGACGCGCCGACCATGCTTCCCGCGCGCCGCTACGCCGAGGCGCTCGCCGACGCCGCGCGCCACGGCCTGCTCCGCTGAGGCCCGGCGTAAGCGCGGGCGCTCCGCGCCTAGCCGTCGGATGGGCTCTTTATACCTCGACCGATGCCTCTCGCGCTCGTCACCGGGCCGGCCAACTCCGGCAAGGCCGGGGAGCTGCTGCGCGCCTACCGCGCGCGCCTCGACGACGACCCGATCCTCGTCGTCCCCCGGATCGAGGACGTCGAGCACACCCGTCGCGAGCTCGGCGAGGGAGGGGCCGTCCTCGGCGTCCGCGTGGTGCGCTTCGCCGGCCTTTTCGAGCTCATGGCCGAGCGCGTCGAACCCGACCTGGCCGCCACGCCGCGCGCCGGCGCCCTTTCGCGCGAGCTGCTCGTCGCCGAGGCGGTGCGCCGGGCCGGGCTGCGGACGATCGGCGAGTCGGCCCGGCGGCCCGGCTTCGCACGGGCGGCGGCGCGCTTCCTGGCCGAGCTCGGGCGAGCGATGGTCGATCCGCCGCGCCTGCGCCGAGCGCTTCTCGCGTGGGCCGGCGACGGTCCGCGACGGTCCTACGCCGAGGATCTCGCGGCGATCTACGACGCCTACCACCCCGTCCTCGCCGAGGTCGGCCTGGTCGACGACGAGCAGTTCGCGCGGCGAGCGCTCGACGTGCTGCGGCTCGAGCCGCGTCGCTTCGGCGCGACCCCGGTGTTCGCCTACGGCTTCGACGACTTCACCCGGCTCGAGCTCGACGCGCTCGAGACCCTCGCCCGCCACGCCGAGACCGACGTGACGGTGTCGCTGCCCTTCGAGCGAGGGCGCGTGGCCTTCCGCGCCAACGCGGCGGCGTTCGCCGCCCTCTCGGAGCTCGCCGACGAGCACGTCGAGCTCGAGCCGAGCACGGCCCACTACGTTCCGGGTGGGCGGGAGGCGCTGTCGCGGATCGAGCGGAGCCTGTTCGAGCCGGGCGTCAGGGCGCTCGGCGGGAGCCCGGCCGGGGCCACCCCGCCGGGAGAGGCCGTCGGCCTGCACGTGGCGGGCGGTAGGCGCGCCGAGGTCGAGCTCGCCGCCGCGGAGGTGCTGAGAGCGCTGCGAGCCGGCGCCCTTCCCGGCGACGTCGTCGTCGTCCTGCGCGACCCGGAGGCATACGCGACCCTCGTCGAGGAGGTCTTCGACGCCTACGGGATCTCGGTCTCGCTCGAGCGCTCGCTGCCGCTCGGTCACACCGCGCTCGGCCGCGGCCTCGTCGCCCTGCTGCGCTGCGCCGCCGCGACCGGCTCGGCCGACGACCTCGTCGCCTATCTGCGCACGCCCGGTCGACTGCGCGTCCCCGCGCTCGCCGACCGACTAGAGGCCCGGGTGCGCCGCGAGGGCACAGGGGATGGAGTCGGAGCCCGCCGGCTGTGGGAGGAGGGTCAATGGCCGCTCGAGGAGATCGACCGCCTGTCCCGCGCGGCGGGGTCCCCCGGCCTGCTCGAGGAGCTCGACGACCGGCTCGAGCACCTCTTCGTGGCGCCCTACGCGCGCGCTGCCCACCTCCTGGCCGGCCCCGAGCGCGAGGACGCCGCGGCGCTGCGGGCGGCGCGCGCCGCACTCGCCGAGCTCAAAGTCCTCGCAGCGGCCGGAGTCGGCCCAGAGCTCGAGCCGGCCGCTCTCGCCGATCTCCTGGCCGACGTGCCCGTCCGAGTGGGCGAGCGGCCGGGTCCCGAGCGGGTTCGGGTCGCCGCGCCGGAGGCCGTGCGCGCCCGCCGGTACGCGACCGTGCTCGTGCTCGGTCTCCAGGAGCGCGAGTTCCCGCGCCGGGCGGTCGCCGAGCCCTTCCTCTCGGACGAGCTGAGACGCGAGGTGAGCGAGGCCGCGGGGCTCGGCCTCCCGATTCGCGAGGACGACCTCGACCGCGAGCGCCACCTCTTCTACGTGTGCGCCTCGCGCGCCGACCGGCGGCTCGTCCTGAGCTCCCGGGTGACCGACGAGGATGGCGCGCCGGAGGCGCCGTCGTTCTTCCTCGACGACGTGGGCGAGCTTTTCGGGGCGGGAGCGCTCGAGGTGGCGACGGTTCGGAGATCGGTCGGCGAGGTCGCGTGGGACCTCCGGCAGGCGCCGACCGAGCTCGAGCACGGACGCGCGCTGGCCGCCCGCGGGCCGCGACGATCGCCACCCGCGCCCGGCGGACTGCGCTCGCCACCGATGCTGGCCGAGCTCGCGAGCCGCCGCGACTTCTCGGCCGGGGAGCTCGAGGCCTTCGCCGGCTGCGGCATCAGGTGGCTGGTCGAGAAGGAGCTGCGACCCGAGAGCCTCGAGCCCGATCCCGAGGCGCTCGTGCGGGGTCGCCTCGCCCACGGAGCCCTCAAGCTCACGCTCGAGCGCCTGCGCGAGCGCACGGGCTCGGCACGCGTGACCCCCAAGACGCTCCCGGAGGCCGAGTCGATCCTGGCCGAGGCGCTCGAGGAGCTCGGGGGGGAGCACCGCATCTCCCTCCGTGAGGGGCGCCGCCACGCGGCCCGGGCGCGTCTCGAGCACGATCTCCGCCGCCAGCTGCGCCGCGAGGCCGCGGCGGGCGGCGCCTTCGAGCCGCAGGAGCTCGAGCTCGCCTTCGGGCTCGACCGGGAGGGCGAGGAGGCCGGCAAGGCGCTCCCCGCGCTCGCGCTCGAGCCCGAGGGCGTGAGGGTGCGCGGGCGCATCGATCGCGTCGACGTCCACGGGGATCGGGCGCTCGTGCGCGACTACAAGGCGGGTTCGCGCGTCGAAGGAGTGAACGCCTGGGACGGCGGGGACCGTCTTCAGGTGCCGCTCTACATGCTCGCGGCGCGCGAGCTGCTCGGCCTCGATCCCGCCGGCGGCGTCTACGTGCCGCTCTCGGGCGGAGGCCGGCCGCGCGGAGTCGTGTGCGGCGACGACGCCGAGGCGATCGGTGGTGACCTGAGCGGGTCGGACGTCCGTGACCGCGCTGCCATCGAGGTGACGCTCGCCTCGGCCCGCCGCCGGGTCGGCGAGGTGGTCGAGCGAATCCGAACCGGCGACGTGCGTTCCTGTCCCGAGCGCTGCGGCCCGAGCGGTGGCTGTCGCTACCCGGCGATCTGCCGTGCGGAGGAAGCGTGACGACCCTTCCGCTCCTTCCCCTCGCCGACGAGCCCGCCCGGACGGCGACTGGGCGCGAACTCACACCGGAGCAGCGTGAGGCGGTCGAGCGACGCGACGGCCCGCTGTTCGTCCACGCCGGCGCGGGCACCGGCAAGACGAGCGTGCTCGTCGAGCGCTTCGCGCGCGCGGTACTCGAGGACGGGGTGGCGGTCGAGCAGATGCTCGCCATCACGTTCACCGAGAAGGCGGCGGCTGAGCTGCGCGCGCGCATTCGCGAGCGCTTCCTGGCGGCGGGCGAGCGCGAGCACGCGCGGGCCGCGGAGTCGGCGTGGATCTCCACCATCCACGGCTTCTGCTCCCGGCTGCTGCGAGCGCACGCGCTCACCGTGGGCATCGATCCCGAGTACCGCGTCCTCGACGAGCACGACGCCGAGCGCCTCGCCGCCGAGGCCTTCGAGGCGGCGCTCGAGGACTTCCTCGGGCGACCGGGCGACCGACAGCGGATCGGGCTTGCCGCGGCCTACGGGCCCGATCGCCTCGAGCGGGCGCTGCGGAGCGTGCACGACCGCGCGCGCGGGCGCGGCGAGCCCGAGCCCCGGCTGGCGCAGCTCACTCGCCCC
>JACCUC010000229.1 GCA_013812065.1 Thermoleophilaceae bacterium
CCCGTGAAGAACGCCTTGACCAAAGCGGCGGCCGCGGCGACGGGCAACGGGGGCGCCAGCGCGCGCAGTTCCTCGTGTCGTGCGGCGATCAGCGCCTGGAAGTCCCGACAGGAGTGGCACTCGCGGAGGTGGGCGCGGACGGCCCGCCCGCGCGGCCGCCCGCCGTCGGCGTCGGAGACCGCCTGCCTTACCTGCTCGTGGTCCATCTCATCTCACCCCCTCGTCCGGCTCGGGTGCCGCGTCGAAGCCCGCGGGAGCACGATACCCTGGGCCTCCACGGGCGTCGAGCTCGCCGGCCTGACCGACGACGCCAACTCCCGTCCCTGCGCGCTCCGCCGCCTCGCGGCAGGCCACACAGTGGCGCAGGTGAGCTCGGATCTTGCGACCCTTCAGCCGCCGACGGTCCCCGCCAGCGATGGCCTCGCGTACCTCGTAATGGTCCATATCGCGGCCCTCGGCCAGCTCGTTCAGCGCCGCTCGGGCCTGGAACAGCGTCTGTCGAGCCCCACCGACGGAGCTCCCCAGCCACGCGGCTATCTCCTCTAACGAAAGGTCGTTCAGCTCCCGCAGCACCAACGCCCCGCGCTGGCGCTCGGGCAGCTCGCGCAGGTCCTCGAAGAGCCGGGAGGTGCGTTCGCGGGCCACCGCATCGACGTCCGCGCCCGGCGCGGGTCTGAGCGCCGCCTCGTCCAGCTCGGATGTCGGTCGGCGCCGGCGCAGGGTGGAGATCGCTTCGTTGTGGGCGACCCGGAAGAGCCACGGCCCGAGCGCGATGTCGCGCGAGGAGGAGCGGAGCGCGTCGAAGGCCTTGAGCATCGCGTTCTGCACGCAGTCGCTTGCGTCCTCGGGCACCCCCACGATGGCCAGGCAGTAGCGATAGAGGCGCTGGACATGGCGCTCGTAAATGACCTCGAACGCGGCGTCGTCCCCGCGCGCCACGAGGCGAGCCAGGCGGTCGTTGCCGAGCAGGCGCAGTGGCCCGGCGCGGATGCCGCTGCGGCGTAGGGAGAGGGCGTCGCTCATGGGGGCCCTCAGTGGCCGTCTCGTCCGGCGGAGCCGCCTCCACGCCAAGGCCCTTCCCGCCCCCGGCGCCCACTCGGCGTGGGGGGACGATGCTGATCTGATCCTCGGTGTTCAATTCCCATTTGCTCCTGGCGACCCCCCCGCCGTTCATCCCGCGACGCAGGCGGGAACACCGGCGACCACCTCGATCACTGCTTCCACGGAAGCCGGGTCGAACTGCGTTCCGGCACCGCGCTCGAGCTCGTCAATCGCCTCCTGGGTGCTCATCGCCGTGCAGTAGGGGCGCTCGGAGGTCATGGCCTCGAAAGCGTCGCAGGCAGCGACCACGCCGGCGCCGGCGCAGATGGCGGGCGCCGCTAGCCCGTACGGGTAGCCGCGGCCGTCGGGGCGCTCATGGTGCTCGAGGACGATGCGGGCCACCCCCTCGAGGTCCATGAGCCCGCCGAGGAGGCGTGCTCCGAAGTCGGGGTGGCGCTCGATCAGCTCCCAGTCTCGAGGACCGAGCGGCCCCGGGCGGTTAAGGGTCTGCGGCGGGACGAGCAGCTTCCCGACGTCGTGCAGCAGCGCTGCGCCTTCGAGCTCGGCCAGTGCCCTTGGCTCGAATCCGAGCCGCGAGCCGACCGCCCTGGCCATCGCTGCGGTCTCACGCGAGTGCTCGGCGGTCGCCGGGTCGTGGGCCGCGAGCAGGGACATGGCGCGCACGCGGGCCGCCCCGCCCAGCGGCGGCGAGTGGATGCCCCGGCGAGCGCTTACATCCCCCGCTCGCCCTGGCGCCTGGTCAGCGACTTCTATGAGCATGCTTCCTCCGTCCGGGCTCGCTGGCCCTGTTGCGGCAACCTCTCGTCCCTTCAAAACGCCCCGAGAGTCCCCGCGTTAGGACCCTTCTCAGAAGAGGGCTCACAACTCCCCTTTCCGATTCCTCCGGCGAGGGCGCCTCGCCCGCCACCGCGCGAACCGTCTCGGCTTCGACTTCGACAGCTCCGCGAGCTGCTCGGGTGTCAGGACCTCTGAGCCAGCAAGCCGACCCGCGAACACGCGGACACGCCTAACACCTGGCCAGTGTGGCCGTCACCTCTGGAACAGGGACTCGCCTCCGGGGCAAACGCTGGGTGAGCCCGTGGCGCGAGCACCACGATGCGGATCGACACCGACCACCGACACCTCGACGAGGCAAGCCAGGACATCCTCTCTACGCTCGCCGAGCAGGTCGGCCTCGACGTGTGGATGGTGAGTCGCCGGGAAGGTGACGAGCTCCGCGTCGTGGCGACCGCCGGCACGGGCCTCGAAATCGAGCGCGGCTTGGCGATCCCCTGGGCCGACTCGGTCTGCGCTCGCGTGGCCACCGGCGAGGGCCCCGGCGCTGCCCCCGATCTCGCCACGGTCCCCGCGTACGCGAGCGCCCCGGTCGTCGGAGCGCTCGGCCTCGGCGCCTACATCGGCGCACCGCTCGTCGTCGAGGGAGAGACCGTCGGGTCCCTCTGCGGGCTTAGCCGCACCTCTCAGCCCTCAGAGCTCGTCGACCGGCTCCCGCTTGTGGAGCTCTGCGCCCGCCTGCTCGGGCGGCTGTGGGCGAGCGAGCGCGCGGCGACGACCGATCGCCTGACGGGGCTCGCAAACCGCCGCGCGTGGGACGAGGCGCTCGAGCGCGAGGAGCGACGCTGTCGGCGCTTCGACCTGGCGGCCGCCGTGCTCGCCGTCGACCTCGACCGCTTCAAGGCGGTCAACGACCGCCACGGCCACGCCGCCGGCGACGAGCACCTGCGGCGGGCGGGCACTGCGATCGCGGAGGCCGTACGCGCACACGACCTCGTCGCTAGGTGGGGCGGCGACGAGTTCTGCGTGCTGGCCGTCGAGTGCGACGAGCTGACCGCCGAGCGCCTGGGCCACCGTGTACGGCGTCGCCTCGCCACGGCGGGGGTCCCGGCGTCGGCCGCCATCGCGATGCGCCGAGGCGGTGGCCTCGAGTGCGCCCTCGAATCGGCGCTCGCCGGCGTTCAGGGCAAGAAGCGCCTCGGCGCTCGTGCCGAGAGCGCGCACCCGACCTCACCTGGAGCGCAGGCGGCGGAACAGCGATGACCGCCGATCGCTCTCCTCAGCCGGGATAGTCACGCTTAGTTA
>JACCUC010000241.1 GCA_013812065.1 Thermoleophilaceae bacterium
GCCTGCGGCTGCGCCGACCGCCCGACGGACTCCGGGTCCGCCTCGACCGCGTGCTGCCCGAGCGTCGCGAGCAGCTCGTGGAGGTGGCGAGCCTGCGCTCGGGCCGCTCGGCGCGGGGGCTCGAGCGCCTGCGGATACGAGCGTGGCCCGTGGTGCAGACTGCCGCCGCAGCCTCCGTGGCCTGGCTCGTGGCGAGCGAGGTGCTCGACCACCCGCGGCCCTTCTTCGCGCCGGTGGCGGCGATCATCGCGCTCGGCGTGACCCGGGGCGAGCGCGGGCGCCAGGCCGTCGAGATGATGGTCGGCGTGGCGGTGGGGATCGCCGTGGGCGATCTAATGATCGCCGCCATCGGCACCGGGACGGCGCAGATCGCGCTCGTCGTCGGCCTTGCCATGGCCGCCGCGGTGCTGCTTGGGCGAGGACAACTTTTCGCCACCCAGGCCGCGGTGTCGGCCGCGCTCGTGGCCACCGTCGACGCGGGTGCCGGCGCCTTCGTGCCCGACCGCTTCGTCGACGCGCTCACCGGCGGGGCGGTCGCGCTGATCTTCAGCCAGGTCCTGTTCCCGGTCGATCCGGTCCGGGCCGTGCGCGAGGCCGTCGACGAGATCCTGGCCGAGCTCGCGCGCACGCTCGAGGCCGTCGCCGATGCCCTCGCCGATCGCGACCTCGACGCCGCCGAGAACGCCCTCGTACGAGCCCGGCGGGTCAGCGGGCGATGGAGCGGCTTCGAGGAGGCGGTCCAGCTAGGGCGTGAAAGTGTGCGCTTCTCGCCTCCGCGGCGCCGCCGACGGGATCACTTCGAGCTCTACGAGGAGGCCGGTCACCCGATCGACCTCACGGTTCGCGACGTTCAGGTGCTGGCGCGCGGAGCGGTGCGCGCGCTTCGCATCGGCGACCCCGTGCCGCCGCAGCTTCCCGAGGCCGTGCGCGACCTGGCGGAGGCACTGCGCGGCGTGGCGACCCACCTCAAGCGACCCTCCGGCGAGCACCAGGTCGGCGAGGTGGCGCGCAAGGCGGCCGAGCGCGCGAGCGCGGTGCTCGCTCGCGACGAGAACGTGTCGGTGAGCATGATCGTGGCGCACGTCCAGGCGACCGCGGTCGACGCGCTGAGAAGCCTCGGCGTCGAGCGGGTCAAGGCGCACGAGGAGATCGGCGAAGTGGCGCGGACGGCGCAGCTCGACGGAGCGCGGGTCGAAAGCTCCACCGCCGACGGCGGCGAGGGCCGGCAGACCGCGAGCGGTCGGTGATCCGGCCGTCCCGAGCCGGCGTAAAGCTCGCAATGCCATCACCATCACCCGCGGCTCGCGTCCGTGGGGGGCGTGGACCGGTCCGCAGGCCGTCGACACCCGGCCGGGGAATCGACCGTCCACCCCACCCGACCGAGTACCCTGCCCGGCCGTGACCACCGGCACCGACGTGCGGCAAGCCGCGCACGCCTACGTGGGTCAGTCCGGCGACGCCGTCCGGGAGACCTTCGAGCGCGCGTTCTTCTCGGCCGAGCTCGAGCGACTGCTCGCCGAGGCGCCGGGGGGTCGAGTGCTCGACCTCGGCTGCGCCGACGGCATGGTGCGCGACCTCGGCGGCGAGCGGGTCGACGAGTACGTCGGCATCGACCTTCACCCGCCCCCCGCCGAGACCGAGGGCCAGTTCTTCGCGCATGACCTCGGCGAGGGCCTTGGTCCGGTGGGCGACGAGTCCTTCGACCTCTACTTCGCAAGCTTCGGCGTCGCCTCGCATCTCGCCCCGGAAGAGCTCGAGCGACTGTGCCGCGACATCGCTGCGCACGCACGCCCGGGCTCGCTGGTCGCGCTCGAGGCCCTCGGGCTCTTCTCGCTCGAGTGGCCGTCGCTCTGGGAGACGCCGCCCGGATCGAAACGGGCCCTTCCGTATCGCCTGGCAGCCGAGACGAGGGTGCACCCGTGGGCGCCGAGCGAGCTCGAAGGCATCTTCGCCGACGCGGGGATCGCTCCAACGCGAGCGCTCGACCGCAGCGTGCAGGCGGGACCGAAGGTCGGCGAGGGCGACTACTGGCCGGGCCTTCCGCCCGTGCGCGCCTCGCTCAACGACCTGCTCTCGGGGACGATCGAGAGCCTCGAGGCGCTCGAGGCGCCCCTCCCGCCGCTGCCCGCCCATCCTGCCGCGCGCGTGCACCACGCGCTCGTCGCGCGCCGTCAGGAGCTCGTCGACTCCGAGCGCGGCCTCACCCCACAGGCGCTCGCCCGAGCCGTCTGGGACCTCGACCCGAGCACGGGAGGCGGCTTCGGCCACGGCCTCCTGGCCGTCGGTCGCGTGGAGTAGTCATGAGGGTTCTGCCTCCTCCGCTCGGTCCGGGCGTTCGGGGTACACGTCGTCGACCGTGGTGAGCGCGAGGTAGGGCGCCCCCGCCGCCGCCTCGATGACCTCGCCGCCGCCAGCGAGCCGGTCGAGCACGCTCACCACGCCCGCGACCGCGAGGCCCTCGTCCCGCACGCGCTCGATCGCCGCGACCGTCGAGCCGCCCGACATGACCACGTCCTCGACGATCAGGCAGGGCTCGCCCGGCTCGAGCGGGGGGCCCTCGACCCACCGCTGGAGGCCGTGAGCCTTGCGGTCCTTGCGCACGAAGAACGCCTTGAGCTCGGTCGGACCGGCGGCGAGCGCGGCGCAGGCGACCGGATCCGCGCCCATGGTCATCCCTCCGACCGCCGTCGCGCCTCGGCGCTTTGCCTCCGCGGCCACGAGCTCGCCGAGGGCGAAAAACGCCGGCGGACGCAGGATCGCGCGCTTGGCGTCGACGTAGTACGGCGCGCGGACCCCGCTCGTGAGCGTGACCTCGCCGACCACGAGCGCGTGCTCCCGGAGGGCGGCGACGAGACGCTCCCGCGCGGGGAGGAGGGGACGGGAAAGCGCTTCGGAGCTGCCGCTCACGCCTCTGCGAGCGCCGGACCGCGCGATAGCAAGCGGGGCAGCACGATGCAGCCGGCGATCATGGCGCCGCCGAACACCAGCGCGACCGGCGCGCTGTCCTTGGCCACCGTGAGGTAGGCGGTGGCGTTGATCAGCGCGTGCAGGGCGATGACCGAGAACAGCGACCCCGTGCGCTCGTAGACGAGGCAGAACATCACGCCGAGCACAGCGAGCACCGGGATGATCGCCACCGCGTCTGGCTCGAAGTGCACGGCGCCGAAGAGCAGTCCGGTGAGCACCGCGCCGAGGACCGCACCTCCCCACCGCCCCAACCGCGGCGCCAGGCTGTTGCGCAGCGCCCGGTAGAAGAAGGCGCGGAAGAAGAACTCCTCGGCGATCGGGGCCATCACGATGATCACGAAGCCGCCGACCACGAGCAGGGCGGCGCTGTCGTTGACCCCCAGCGCGTCGGCGACCGACTGCTCCGCGCGTGGCTCGACGAGGGCCTCGTAGGCGATGTTGAAAACGAAGTAGAGGGCGATGCCGAGCACGGCCCACCCGAGCGTCGACCAGAACCGCGTGCGCCGCAGGCCGAAGTGCCACGCCCGCGGACGGGCGGTGATGGCGGCGAAGGCGACCGCCGCGGCGATGAAGACGAAGTCCTGGACTATGACGCCCAGGATGTTGAGCACAGGCGGCTGGGACCTCAGAGAGGTCCCGGTGGCGAGCGCCACGGCGCCGACCACGAGCGCTCCGAGCACGACCGTCCCGAGCAGTGCGGCCGCGAAGCCGAGCAGGGCCTGCCACCACGCCCAGCCGGGCTCTGCGGCGTCATGGCGTGGTCGTTTCGAGTAGTGACCGGGCACACCGTTCCCCGCCACCGAGGCCTCGCTCGCTCCTTCCTGGCGGGCGAGCGGAGGCTCGCTCGCCGGAAGCGGCGGCCGTCCCGAGGCGCTCGGCGGCGCCGGGAGCGGCGGCGGCCGGGAGGCCGCGCCGCCGCCG
>JACCUC010000262.1 GCA_013812065.1 Thermoleophilaceae bacterium
GCGCCCGGCCACACGCCGGGATCGTCGCCCGTCCGGGCGCTCGGTGATCGTGTGGGGTGGCCGCGCGCGTGGCCGTCCGGTCCGCCCCGGGGCGCACCGGATCGCCGTGCAGATCCGCGACCGCGCCGGGAACCTAGGCCCGCCCACGCAGAGGGTCGGGGTACGCGTCCGCCGCTGAGGCTTCGTCGGACCGGCCGGCGGTCCCGCTCCCCTCGTCCGGCACGGTCTCCTCCGCGGGCAAGGGCGAGTTTTCGCTCAAGGCAAGGAGCCCGGCCAGGAGACTCGCCGCGAGCGGCCAGACCAGGTAGGAGGTCTGGAAGACGCGTCCGATGAACAGGAGCACGAGGATCGACGCGGCGAACCCGGCGGCCGCCGTCCACACGGCCGGGGAGCCCAACTGGATACGAACCAGCCACGCCGTCAGGGGTAGCCAGACGAGCAGCGCGAGGATGGTGAACGGATACGGGCCGAAGCGGTCGTCGATCGCCCCGGCCTCGAGCAGCATCCCGGCCAACCCGTAGCCGATGATGCGGTAGGTCCCCCCGCCGTAGGCGATCGTGTCCGCGATCAGGGCGCCGGCGCCGGCGATCAGGAAGGGTGCGAAGCCGACCGTGAGGACGGCGGCGAAGGCAACGCCCGCCCATACCAGCGAGCGTCGTCGGGCCCGCCACAGGAGCGCGGTGGCGAAGAAGGGCACCGCCACCACGGCGAACTGCTTGAGCAGCACGGCGATCGCGAGCACGATGGCTGCGCCGACGTGACGCCTGCGCATCAGCAGCCCAAAGGCGAGCACGACCGCGAGCACGGCGGGCGCGTCGGCGGTGCCGAACCAGGCGGCGCGCACGGCCAGCGGGCTCGCCGCGAGCCCCGCTCCGAGCGCGAGGCGAGGGCCGAGCGGACCCCTGAAGAGGAGCGCCGCCGGGAGCGCGGCCAGGCTCATCAGCGCGACGAGGACGCGGTAGTCGTCGAGCGGAGCGGGCAGCACTCCCCACGCTCCAGCCGTCAGGGGCGTGCCCGGGAAGTACGCGAAGTGACGCAGCGCGACCTGTCCCGTTCTCGTTCCCGGGGAGACCGATCCGTCCAGGCTGTAGAAGCGCTCGAGGCCCGAGCGCGAGTAGTCGTGGCCGTAGGGACTCTCGCCGCTGCGGACGAGCTCGCCGGCGATCTCGATCTGGTAGGTCGAGTCGTTGTCGTGGAACCACGGCGCGGTGGCCTCGCGCAGGCCGACCTGGAGCGCGACGCCGGGGACGACCAGGAGGCCGACGACGACCGCCGCGGTCGTCACCGCGAGCGACCGCCGCAGACGCCCGAGCGACAGGACGAGGGCGGCGACAACGGCCACGAGCAGCCCCGCGAGCGCCGCGCCCGCGCGCAGGAGACCCGGCCCCCATTCTCCGCCGCTCGCTCGCACGAGTGGCCCAAGCAGCCCACGCGGCTCGGCCGGCGGGGGACGGAACGGCCACGGGTCTGAGCCGAGCTCGGGGAGGTTGACGGCTACCAGGGCGCCGAGGGCGCCGAGCAGCACGAGCGCCTCGCCGCGCCCCAGTGCGGGGCTCCGGCCGGCCGGCTCGGAGGTCGCGATCACCGATCAGCCGCCGGAGGGGACGCCCTGGGGGGTCGGGTGGCGGCTCGGAGCCTCGCCGGTCGCGGCGGGGCGGCGCGTGGGCGGGATGGCGGCCGGCACCCGACGCCGGGAGGGAGCACCGCTCGCCACGGCGGCGCCGAGCCCGAGCAGGCCCCAGGTGATCGGGTTCTCGAAGAAGCCGTCGTAGGAGAGCGAGTGAACGAACAGGGCCAGGAGCACAGCCGCGAGGCCGAGCCCGAGCGCAGGGTGGCGTGCGCGGGCGACCGCGAGCACGCGCGCGGCGCCGAGCAGGAGCGCCACGTAGGCCAGCAGGCCGATCGCCCCGAGCTCGGCCGCGACCGTGAGCGGCGTGGTGTGCGAGGCGCTGCGGCGCAGGCGGCCGCGAGCGCCGGCCTCCTCGCGGCTCGCCAGCGGCTGGCCGGCCACCCCGACTCCGACCACGGGGTGGTTGGCAAAGACGACGGCGGTGTCCTCGACGAGCCGGGAGCGCTCGCTCGTCACCGAGCGCCCGCTGTCGCC
>JACCUC010000273.1 GCA_013812065.1 Thermoleophilaceae bacterium
ACTCGGAGCCGTACAACCTGCTCAACACGCTGGCCGCCGTGGCCGCCGCGCGGGCGCTCGATGTACCGGTGCGAGGCAGTGTGAGCGTGCGCTTTTCGTCGCTGCGCGGGGAGGTCGTGGAGCTGCCGGGCGGCGTTACCGTGGTCAACGACTGCTACAACGCCAACCCGATGTCGATGCGCGCCGCCCTCGAGCACCTCGCCGCCGCGCCGGCCCGCCGTCGCATCGCCGTGCTCGGGGAGATGGCCGAGCTCGGGCCGGGGGCCGGACGCTTTCACGCCGAGGTCGCCGAGCACGCGGGGGCCTCGGGCATCGACGTGCTCGTCGCCGTAGGGGAAGGCGCGCGCGGGTACCTCGAGGCCTTCGCCGGCCCCGAGCGCCACGCCGTCGCGAGCCCCGAGGAGGCGGGTGCGCTGCTCGAGAGGATCGCCGGCCCCGGCGACCGCGTGCTCGTCAAGGGGTCGCGCTCCGCGGGCCTCGAGCGCGTTCTCGGCGACGCACGTTGATCGCCGCGTCCGCCCGGGGCGCCCCGGAGACCCAAGCTCGCTAGCGGCCCATGCTCGGCGAGATCCTGATCGCGGGGATGTCCTCGCTGCTCATCTGCATGTTCCTCGGGCCGCGCTTCATCGAGTTCCTGCGCGCGCGCGAGTTCGGCCAGCACATCCGCGAGGAGGGGCCCGAGGGCCACGCCGGCAAGGCCGGGACCCCGACCATGGGCGGGCTCGTGATATTCCTCGCGGTCTCGATCCCGTTCCTGATCCTCAGCGAGTACGACGCAGCGAGCCTGGCCGTGTTCGGCACGGCCATGGCGAGCGCGGGCGTCGGCTTCCTCGACGACTGGTCGAAGATCTCCAAGAAGCGCTCGCTCGGTCTCTCAGGACGCTGGAAGATCGCCGCCCAGGCCGCGATCGCGCTCGGGCTCTGGTGGATGGCGACCCGCTACGTCGGCCTCGACGAGGAGCTCAACACCCGTATCTTCGGCTTTACGGTCGACCTCGGGATCCTCTACCCGGTGCTGATCTTCCTCGTCCTGGCCGGCGCGACCAACGGCGTCAACCTGACCGACGGCCTCGACGGCCTGGCCGCCGGCTGCGGCGCGATCGTCCTCTTCGCCTACACGGCCATGACCTTCCTGACCAGCGGCCAGGAGGACATCGCCCTGATCTGCGCGTGCCTCGTCGGAGGGTGCGTGGGCTTTCTGTGGTTCAACTCGTTCCCGGCGGCGATCTTCATGGGCGACACCGGCTCGCTCGGCCTCGGGGGGGCGATCGCGGCGCTCGCGGTGGTCACCAAGACCGAGATCCTGCTGCTCGTCCTAGGCGGGATATTCGTCGTTGAGGCTCTCTCGGTGGCGATCCAGGTCTTCGCCTTCCAGCGCTTTCGCAAGCGCGTGTTCCTGATGGCGCCCGTGCACCATCACTTCGAGCTGCGGGCGTGGTCTGAGACGAAGATCATCCTGCGCTTCTGGATCGTGGCCGCGATCTGCTCGGCGATCGGCTTCACGCTCTACCAGCAGTCGGTGACGTGAGCGACCGCCCTCCGCTCCCGCCGGGGCCCTACCTGGTGGTCGGTCTCCGGGTCTCGGGGGCCGCCGCGGCGCGGATGCTGCTCTCCCACGGCGAGGTCATGGGCTGCGACCTCGGACGCCCGCGCGAGGCCGCGGGGCTCTCCGAGGCGGGCGTCGAGGTAGAGCTCGAGTCGGACGGCCTCGAGCTCGTGCGCAGGGCGGGCACGGTGGTGAAGAGCCCGGGTGTGCCGGCCCACGCGCCGGCGGTGGCGGCGGCGGGAGCCCGTGGGATCGAGGTCGTCGGCGAGCTCGAGATCGCGTGGCGCCTGATCGATGCCGAGTTCGTTGCGGTGACCGGGACCAACGGCAAGACGACGACCGTCGAGCTGCTCGGGGCGATCCATCGCGCGGAGGGCGTCCCGGTCGCCGTCGCCGGCAACGTTGGGACCCCCCTGGCCGAGCTGGTGGGCAAGCGCAGCGACATCGTGGTCTGCGAGGCCTCGAGCTTCCAGCTCGAGGACGCGACCGCCTTCGCCCCGGAGGCGGCGGTGCTGCTCAACCTCTCCGAGGACCACATCGACCGCCACGGTACCTTCGCCGCCTACCGCGACGCGAAGCTGCGGATCTTCGCGCGCCAGCGCCCCGAGGACGTCGCCGTGCTCCAGCTCGGGCTCGAGCCCGTGGGCGGGTCGGCGGCACGCGTCGTGCGCTTCGGACGCGACGAGAGTGCCGAGCTCTCCTGTGCCGGGGGAACGCTCCGCTACGAGGGCTCCGAGCTCCTGGCCACCGAGGAGATCCGCCTGCGCGGCGCCCACAACCTCGACAACGCCATGGCCGCCGCCGCGACGGCGCTCGCGCGCGGGATCGCCCCCGAGGCTGTGCGCGAGGCACTGCGCACCTTCGCGGGCGTGCCCCATCGCCTCGAGGAGGTCGCCGAGCGCGACGGGGTCCTCTTCGTCAACGACTCGAAGGCGACCAACCCGGACTCCGCACGCGTCGGGATCGAGGCCTTCCCGGGCGGGGTCCACGCCATCCTCGGCGGCAGCCTGAAGGGCGGGAGCTTCCGTGCTCTGCGCGCCCCGGTCGCCGCTCGTTGCCGCGCGGGCTACCTGATCGGCGAGGCGCAGGACCGCCTCGCCGCCGACCTCGACGGCACCGTCATGCTCCATCGCTGCGGCACGCTCGAGCGCGCTGTAGAGGTCGCCACCGCCGCGGCGCGGCCGGGCGAGACCGTGTTGCTCTCCCCTGCCTGCGCGAGCTTCGACGCCTTTCGCGACTACGAGCAGCGCGGAGCCGTCTTCGGTGCGCTGGCGCGGCGCCTCGCGGGCATGCCCGAGGTCGCGCCGGCTGGATGATTCCGGCGTGCCGCGTCGAACCGAAGGGAGATGGCACCTCCCCGCGGCTTCGTCGCTTCGGCCCGCGCCGCTACGGCGCTCAGAGCCCCCCTCCCGCCGCGCCGCCCGCAGCGCGCACCGGAGCCCGGGGCCGGCCCCGAAACCAGACCCACCGATGTCGCTCCCGCTCGCCCGCTCGAGCACTCGATCCTTCTCACCGTCACCCTCTGCCTGCTCGCCGCCGGAGCGGTGATGGTCTACTCGGCGAGCTCCGCCGAGGCCCTGCTCGACGGGTCGGGCGACTCGGCGCGCTACCTCAAGCGCTACGTGATCTACGGCGTCGTGGGCCTGATCGTGATGCGGGCGTGCTCGAGCATGTCGCTGCGCGCGGTCAAGCGCGCGACGCCGGTGTTCCTTGTGATCGCCTTTGGCCTGACCGTGGCGGTGATGGTCCCGGGCGTCGGCGTCAAGGTCAACGGCGCGACTCGCTGGCTGGGGGCCGGACCGGTGCAGTTCCAGCCGTCCGAGCTGCTCAAGGTGTCGCTCGTCCTCTACGCCGCCGCTCTGCTCGCCGCGCGGCCGCGGCGGGTGCGGACGTTCGGGGGACTCGTGAAGCCGCTCACGCTGGTGGTCGGCGCGGGCTGCGCACTGCTCATGGCCCAGCCCGACATGGGCACGGCGCTCGTGATCTGCGCCGCCATCGGCGCGATGCTGGTGGCTTCGGGGGCGCGCATGCGCCACCTGGTCCTGCTGGGCAGCGGACTCGCCCTCGTGGCGCTGATCGTCGCGCTGATCGAGCCCTACCGCCGCGCCCGCCTGACCGCCTTCATCGACCCGTGGGCCGACGCCGGCGACACGGGCTTCCAGGCCGTGCAGGCCATGATCGCCATCGGCTCGGGCGGGCTCTTCGGGGTTGGGCTGGGGGAGTCGGTGCAGAAGGTCTTCTACCTGCCAGAGGCCCACACCGACATGATCCTGGCCATCATCGGCGAGGAGCTGGGGCTCCTGGGCATCGGCTGCGTGGTCGCCCTCTACGTGCTACTCGGGTACGGCGGCCTGCGGGCGGCCAAGGTCGCCGGCGACCGCTACACGAAGCTGCTCGGAGCCGGCGTGACCGCGCTCATCCTCTCGCAGGCGACGCTCAACCTGTTCGCCGTGATGGGCCTCGCGCCGATCACCGGGGTGCCGCTGCCCTTCATCTCCTACGGCAACTCGAACATGATCGTGCTGCTCGCCGCAATGGGCCTGCTGCTCAACATCGCCGCCCGCGGTGACCGGGCGCGCGTGACCGACGCCGACGACGACGTCGCCTCCCTGAGACGACGCTCGGCCGACGTCGCGCAGCGGCGAGCGGAGCGGGCCGGCCGCCGCGCCGGCGCGGCGTAGATG
>JACCUC010000278.1 GCA_013812065.1 Thermoleophilaceae bacterium
GCTCGTCACCGCCTCGCGATCGATCGTGGACGCCCATCGGCGAAGCGGCGGCGACCCGGCCGGCTCGGCGCGCGCCGCCGCCGAGGAGCTGCGCGCCGCGACCTGGGCGGTCGCCGGGTGAGCATGAACCCAACGCGCGCACTCTCGGGCGCGCCGAGAGCGCCGGTAGGATTGCCCGCCGATGCGGGACAGACCCGCCCTCAACCTACGCATCCTGGCCCCCGTGTCCGTCGGCGTCTTCGCCGTCGCCATTATCGCCATCCTGATCGCCTCGGGCGCGCTCTCGGGCGGAAACTCGGCCGACCCCGCCGGCGGTCAGGCCGGCGAGCGCCGCGGCGATCGGAACGAGTCTCGCGGGGCGGCGCGGGAGCGCTCGCGCGGACCGGCCACCTACACCGTTCAGGCCGGCGACACGCTCGGCTCGATCGCCGAGGACACCGGCGTGAGCGAGGAGCGCTTGCAGGAGCTCAACCCCCAGCTCGACCCGCAGACGCTCGCGACGGGTCAGCGGATCAACCTGCGCGAGTGAGTCCTGGGGCCGCGAGCACGCGGCGACGCGCCGTGGCGGCGGCCTCGGCCACCGTGATCGTCGTCGTAACCGGGCTCCTCGCGGTCCCGGCCGCCGCCCGACTCCCACGTCCCGACCCTCAGGGCAAGGCGGCGATCGTGGTGGACGCTCGCTCGGGCGAGGTCCTGCTCGACGAGGGCGCGGACGAGCGCCACCAGATCGCCAGCACCACCAAGCTCATGACCGCCCTGCTCGTGCTCGAGCGAGCTCGCCTCGACGCGGTCTTCCGCGCACCACGGTACGAGGCCGACGCCGTCGAGTCGCAGATCGGGCTGAAGACGGGAGAGCGCATGCGAGTCCGCGACCTGCTCGCGGCGCTCCTGCTCGAGAGTGCCAACGACGCCGCGGCGACGATCGCCCGGAACGTCTCGGGCTCGCGGCGCGCGTTCGTCCGCGACATGAACGCCCGGGCGCGGGCACTCGGCCTGCGCTCGACGAGGTACCAGAACCCGATCGGCTTCGACTCCGCTCGCAACCGCTCCTCGGCCCGCGATCTGGCCACGCTCGCCCGGCTGCTGCTCCGCAACCCCACCTTCGCTCGCATCGTCGACCGGCCGGCGGCACGGCTGCGCAGCGGCGCGCGACGGCGGGTCGTGCGCAACCGCAACAACCTCGTCGTGAACGAGCCCTTCGTCGCGGGGGTGAAGACCGGCCACACCTCGAAAGCGGACTTCGTGCTCGTCGGAGCTGGAGAGCGGCGCGGCGCCCGAGTGGTGTCGGTCGTGCTCGGCGCCCCGAGCGAGGCCGCGCGCGACGAGAGCACGCTCGCGCTCCTGCGCTGGGGCGTCGACCAGTTCCGCCGGGTGCGGGTGGTCAGAGACGGCCGCCCGGTGACGACGCTCCCCGTCGACGGCCGCGACGGAGAGAGGGTCGGCCTCGAGACTTCTGGGGCGGTGACGGTGACTGCGCGCCGCGGCCGGCGCCCCACCCTGCTGGTGCGGAGCCCCGAGGAGGTCCAGGGCCCGCTGCCCGCCGGGAGTAGGACCGGCGCGGTCGAGGTGCGCGACGGCGGGCGGGTACTGCGTACCGCGCCGCTCGTGACCTCCGCCGCGGTCGCGGCGCCCGAGCCGCTCGCCGACCTGCGCACCCCCGCGGGGCTCGCGGCCACGGCGGCGGTCGTCATGCTCGTCCTTCTGGGCGGCGCGGCTCTCGTGTGGGTGAGGAGCCGCCGCTCCGCGCGGCGCGGCGCCGCGGCGGTGGGTGGACGATGATCATCACGGTCACCCTCAACGCGGCGATCGACAAGACGCTCGCCGTCCCCAACTTCGCCCTCGGGCGCCGCCACCGCGCCGTCGAGCAGACCTCGATGGCGGGCGGAAAGGGGGTCAACGTCGCGCGCGCGCTCAAGGCACTCGGCCAGCCGGTGATCGCCACGGGCGTAGCCGGCGGGCCGACCGGAACGCGCATCATCGAGCAGCTCACCGCCGACGCGGTCCTCAACGACTTCGTCCGCATCCGCGAGGAGTCGCGCACGTCGACCGCGGTCGTCGATCCGACCTCGGGCGAGCAGACCGAGATCAACGAGCGCGGTCCGGCGGTGTCGGAGGCCGAGCTCGACCTGTTCGTCGACAAGCTCCTCTACCTCGCCAAGGGAGCCGCGATGTGCGTCTTCTCGGGAAGCCTCCCGCGGGGGATCGAGCCCGATCTCTACGCCCGTCTCGTCGAGGAGCTCGGCCGCCTCGGGGTGGCGACGATGCTCGACGCCGAGGGCGAGCCGATGCGCCTCGCCACCCGGGCCGGGCCCTCGGTGGTGACTCCCAACGAGCCCGAGGCCGAGGAGCTCGTCGGCCACGAGTTCGGCGACGAGGCCGACCGCGCAGGAGCGTTGCGCTCGATCGCCGACCTCGGCGCCCGCGAGGCGATCATGACCATGCCCACCGGGTGCCTGGCCCTCGTCGGCGATCCGCCCGACCGCCACCTGCGGCGGGCGACCGTCGAGGCGCTCGAGCCGGTCTCGGCCGTGGGCTCGGGCGACGCCTTCCTGGCCGGTCTCGTGGCTGCCCGCTACGGCGGCGACTCCCCCGAGGAGCGCCTGCGCTTCGCGGTCGCCTGCGGGGCCGAGTCGACGCAGCACTTCGGGGCGGGCGTGGTCGACCCCAAGGAGGTGGAGCGGCTGCTCGGCGAGGTGCGGGTGGAGCAGGTCGAGGAGCCGGCGCTGCCATAGACCGACCAGGGCGGGGCAGAGGAGGCCGCTGGTAGGCTCACCTCTCCGTCCGCCTCCAGCCCTAGGATGCCGTCATGGAAGTAGAGATCGGCCGAGGCAAGAAGGGTCGTCGCGCCTACGGGTTCGACGACATCGCCATCGTTCCTTCCCGCCGGACGCGCGATCCCGACGACATCGACATCACCTGGACGCTCGGGCCCTATCGCTTCGAGTTGCCCCTGCTCGCGGCGGCCATGGACGGCGTCGTATCGCCCCGTATGGCGGCCGAGGTGGGTCGCCTCGGAGGGCTCGCGGTGCTCAACCTCGAGGGCATCTGGACCCGCTACGAGGACCCCGACTCCGAGCTGCGCCGGATCGCCGAGCTGCCGCCCGAGCGCGCGACCGCCGAGATGCAGCGGGTCTACGCGGCTCCCGTGCGCGCCGAGCTGGTCGCCCGGCGCGTGGCCGAGATCAAGGACCACGGCGTCGTCTGCGCCGCTTCTCTCACTCCCCAGCGGGTGCGCGACCGTTACGAGGTCGCGCTCGAGGCGGGCCTCGACATCCTCGTCATCCAGGGGACGGTGATCTCGGCCGAGCACGTCTCGACGAGCTCGGAGCCGCTCAACCTCAAGGAGTTCATCAAGGAGGTGCCGTGTCCGGTCGTGGTCGGAGGCTGCGCCTCCTACTCGACGGGACTGCACCTCATGCGCACCGGCGCGGTGGGCGTGCTCGTCGGCGTCGGTCCCGGAGCGGCGTGCACGACCCGCGGCGTGCTCGGGATCGGCGTCCCCCAGGCCACCGCGATCGCCGACGTCCAGGCCGCCCGGTCCCAGCACATGCTCGAGACCGGCGAGTACGTCAAGGTCATCGCCGACGGCGGCATGCGCACGGGCGGCGACGTGGCCAAGGCCTTCGCCTGCGGGGCCGACGCGGTCATGATCGGCTCCCCGCTCGCCCGCGCCTACGAGGCGCCGGGTCGCGGCTTTCACTGGGGTATGGCGACCTTCCACTCCTCGCTGCCGCGCGGGGCGCGCGTGCAGACCACGCAGAACGGCTCCCTCGAGCAGATCCTCCTCGGTCCCGCGCACGAGAACGACGGCACCTTCAACCTCGTCGGCAGCCTGCGCACCTCGATGGCGACATGCGGCTACGAGGACATCCCGTCCTTCCACCGCGCCGAGGTGATGGTCGCTCCCGCCCTCCAGACCGAGGGCAAGGTACTTCAGCGCGAGCAGTCGATCGGCATGGGCGCCGCCCGCGCGGTCGCCGCCGTTCCCGTCGCGCCCTCGGGCGATGGGCTCGTCGGGCCTGGGGACTCGCCGGCGGGGATACCGGCGGAGCCAGAAGGAGGCGCGGATCCTGTCGAGCCTGTCCCGGCCGCCGAGCCGGCCGGCGCACCGGCGGGCGCCTTTATTCACGGGTGAGCGGCATCGCGGCGCCTCGGCCCGCGGCGCCCGGGAGGGACCACGCGGAGGTGGGCGCTCGCGCCGACGCCGCTCCCGCCGACGCCGTCGTCCGCGGCGGGGCTGCGGCCACCCAGGAGGTTCTGGTCCTCGACTTCGGCGGCCAGTACTCCCAGCTCATCGCCCGCCGGGTGCGCGAGTGCGGAGTCTTCTCGGAGCTGCTGCCCCACGGCACCCCGCTCGAGCAGATCCGCCGCCGGGCACCGCTCGGCCTCATCCTCTCGGGGGGGCCGGCCTCGGTCTACGCCGACGACGCGCCGAGCCTGCGCCTCGAGCTGCTCGAGCTCGGGATTCCCGTGCTCGGCATCTGCTACGGGATGCAGGTCATGGCGCTGGCGCTCGGGGGCCGGGTCGAGCTCGCCGAGAACGGCGAGTTCGGTCGCTGCGAGCTGCGCGTGCGCGAGCCCGGCCGCCTGCTCGCCGGCCTGCCGCTCGAGCAGAGCTGCTGGATGAGCCACCGCGACAGCGTGTTCGAGCCCCCGCCGGGCTTCACCGCGCTCGCCTCCTCGCCGAGCTCGCCGGTGGCGGCCTTCGAGGAAGTCGGTCGCGGGCTCTACGGCATCCAATTCCACCCCGAGGTCGTCCACACCCCGTACGGCACGGCCATCCTCGAGACCTTCCTCACCGACGTCTGCGGCGCCGACCGCGACTGGACGGCCGCCCGCGTGGCCGAGGACCAGATCGAGCGGATCCGCGAGCAGGTCGGCGACGGGCGGGCGATCTGCGGCCTCTCGGGCGGAGTCGACTCGTCGGTCGCCGCGCTGCTCGTCCACCGCGCCATCGGCGACCGCCTCATGTGCGTGTTCGTCGACCACGGGCTGCTGCGCCGCAACGAGGCCGATCAGGTCGTCGCCGCCTTTCGCGACCACTTCGGCGTGCCGCTCGTGGTGGCTCGCGCCGAGGATCGCTTCCTCGCGCGGCTCGCCGGCGTGACCGACCCCGAGCGCAAGCGCAAGGTCATCGGCGAGGAGTTCATCCGGGTCTTCGAGGAGGAGGCCGCCCGGCTCGGCGATCCGGGCTACCTCGTCCAGGGCACGCTCTACTCCGACGTCATCGAGTCGGGCGGGGGCACGGGCGCGGCGACCATCAAGTCCCACCACAACGTCGGCGGGCTCCCCGAGGACCTCGAGCTCGAGCTTGTCGAGCCGCTGCGCGCACTCTTCAAGGACGAGGTACGCGCGGTCGGCGCCGAGCTCGGTCTGCCCGAGCGCATGGTCTGGCGCCAGCCCTTCCCCGGACCCGGACTCGCCATCCGTATCGTCGGCGGAGAGGTGACCCGCGAGCGGCTTGCCGTCCTGCGCGATGCCGACTTCGTGCTCCAGGAGGAGATCCGCGCCGCCGGTCTCTACCGCGAGCTGTGGCAGTCCTTCTGCGTCCTGCCCGCCGAGTTGCGCACGGTCGGCGTCCAGGGCGACGAGCGGACCTACGGACACGTCGTGGCCATCCGCGCCGTCACCAGCGACGACGCCATGACCGCCGACTGGGCGCGGCTGCCCCACGACCTGCTCGAGCGGATCGCGGCGCGGATGGTCAACGAGCTGCCGGGGGTGAACCGGGTGGTTCTGGACATCACCTCGAAGCCGCCCGGGACGATCGAGTGGGAGTGAAGATCGGCGCTCGCGGCGGCCTCGCCGATGGACGGTCCTTCGTGCGTCTGCCAACATAGGCCGCCGCGCGGAGGGCCGCGCGCTGACCCCATGAAGACCTACGTCGCCACCCCCGCCAACCGCGAGCGCAACTGGCTCGTGGTCGACGCGACCGGGCAGACGCTCGGTCGCCTCGCCACACGCATCGCCGACGAGCTGCGCGGCAAGCGCAAGCCCGAGTACACGCCGCACTGCGACACGGGCGACTTCGTGGTCGTGGTCAATGCCGAGAAGATCGAGGTCACCGGCAAGAAGCGCCAGCAGAAGCGGTACTACCGCCACTCGGGCTACCCCGGCGGCCTGCGCGAGCGCACGTTCGCCGAGATGCAGGCCCGGCGACCCGAGGAGATCATCCGCCTCGCGGTCAAGGGCATGCTCCCGCGCAACCGCCTCGGGCGCGCCCAGCTGCGCAAGCTCAAGGTCTACGCGGGTCCCGAGCATCCCCACCGAGCCCAGCAGCCCCAGCCGCTCGAGGTCGCGACCCGATGACCGACTCAGAACGCCCGGACGACCCGCGCGAGGGGGAGGAGCGGGAAGCCCCCGACGGCGTCGAGCCGGAAGCTGAGGGCACCGAGGCGACGCCCGAGCCCACCGAGCCCGGACCGCAGGACGCCGAGGCGGGCGCAGAGTCCGCCGGCGAAGCTCCCGAGACCGCCGAGCCGGCGGCGGAAGGCGACGAGACCACCACCGAGTCCGTCGAGGTCTGGGAGCCCGAGCGCCCGGAGTCGGCGGTGCCCGACCAGGCTCCCGAGCCCCTCCCCGTCGAGGCTCCCGAGGATGTGGCCGCCCCGGATGCTCCGGCCGCGCCGCCCGAGCCCGAGGCGCCCGAGCGCCCCGAGCGAGCCCGAGCCGAGCACCGCCGTGACCTCCCGGAGGATCCCACGGCGGGCGAGGAGGCCATACCCGGCGCCCATCTCGAGCCCGATCTCGTCCTCGAAGAGGAGCAGCAGACCGCCGAGCCCGACTTCTCCCGCTACGCCGACCTCGATCCGGAGGCCGAGCTCGACGCCGAGGCGGCGGAAGCGGGCGACCCCGAGGCCGCCGCCGAGCCGACCGACCGCGAGGAGCCGGCGCCCGCTCCGCGGTCGGCGCTCGACCTCGCCGCCGGTGCGCGTTATCGGGCGACGGGCAAGCGCAAGACCGCCGTGGCGCGCGTGATCCTCCGCCCCGGCACCGGGACCTATACCGTCAACGGCCGTCCGCTCGATGCCTTCTTCCCGCGCGCGACGCTCCAGCTCGCCGCGCGCCAGCCGCTCCAGACCGCGGGCTACGAGGCGCGGATGGACGTCGTCGCGCGGATCCACGGCGGGGGGGTGTCCGCGCAGGCCGGAGCGCTGCGCCACGGCGTCGCCCGAGCGCTCGTCGAGGCGGACCCGGCGCTGAGGAGCGAGCTCAAGCGGCACGGCTTCCTGACCCGCGACGCGCGCGCCAAGGAGCGTCGCAAGGCGGGCCTCAAGAAGGCGCGCAAGCGGCCGCAGTTCTCGAAGCGCTAGCCCGCGTCCGCCGTGGTCCCCGCCTCGGTTGGTCCGCCGGCCGCACGGCGCGTCGCCACGCAGCATCCCCCGCGACACCTGTTCGGCACCGACGGAGTACGCGGTCCGGTCGGCGAGGTCATCACCCCGGAGCTCGCGCTCGCGCTGGGGCGCGCCGCCGCCGAGGTCGCTCGAACGGCGAACCCGCGGGTGCTGATCGTCCGCGACACGCGCGAGTCGGGCCCCATGCTGGAGAGCGCGCTCGCCGCGGGGGTCGCCGCAGGCGGAGGTCACGCGCTGCTCGGTGGGGTGCTTCCGACCCCGGCGTGCTCGCTGCTCGTGCCGCACTTCGGGTTCGATCTCGGAGCGGTCGTCTCCGCTTCGCACAACCCGTACGAGGACAACGGGATCAAGTTCTTCGGCGCCGAGGGCGCCAAGCTCTCCGACGACGACGAGGCGCGGGTCGAGGCCGCGCTCGAGACGACCCCCGCATACGTCCCCACGGCGGCCGGCGGTCACGCGCCCGGCCGCCTCGAGGTCCTGCACGGCGCCGCCGCCGACTATCTGCGTGCCCTCGAGACGCGCTTCGAGAGACTCGATCTGACCGGACTCCGGATCCTCCTCGACTGCGCGAACGGCGCAGCCCACCGCGTCGGACCCGAGATCCTCCGGCGCCTCGGGGCCGATGTCGAGGTCGTGGCGGCGGAGCCCGACGGGCGCAACATCAACGCAGGCTGCGGCTCGACCCATGTCGAGGCGCTGGCCAAGCATGTCGCCCAGGGCGGCTTCGACGCCGGCTTCGCCTTCGACGGCGACGCCGACCGCGTCCTCGGCGCCGACCGCACGGGGGCGATCGTCGACGGCGACGAGCTGATCGCCCTTGCGGCGCTCCACCTGCGCGCCGCCGAACGGCTCCCCGGGGGCGGCGTCGTGGTCACGGTGATGACCAACTACGGCTTCCACCAGGCCATGGAGTTCGCGGGAATCGAGGTGGTGACCACCCCGGTGGGCGATCGCCACGTGCTGCTCGAGCTCGAGCGCCGCGGCTGGGTGCTCGGCGGGGAGCAGTCCGGACACATCGTCGACACGAGCTTCGCGGCGTCGGGCGACGGCATCGCGGCCGCGCTGCTCGCCCTCGAGGCGCTCGGCGGACGGGATCTCGCCGCCCGCGACGCCATGGAGAAGCTGCCGCAGAGTCTCAGCAACGTCCGCGTGCGAGACCGCGAGGCGGTAGCCGACGCAGTGGCGGTCTGGGAGGCCGTCGAGCGCGAGGCCGCAGAGCTCGCCGACCGGGGACGCGTCCTCGTGCGACCGTCGGGCACCGAGCCGATGGTGCGGGTGATGGTCGAGGCGCCCACGGGCGAGGAGTGCGAGGCGACGCTCGCGCGACTCGTCGCGATAGTCGCGCGCGAGCTGTCCTGACTCGCGCCTCGAGCGCGCGCTCCGAGCGAGAAACGCTTCGCCGAGCGAGCTGACGCGGGGCCCGTGTCCTGTTAGCATCTCCGACTTCGCTCGTCAGAGGGACTTTGAAAGCCGCGTCGAAAGCGGCTTTCGGCGTTAGAGGGGCCAGTCGATCGGGGAGCGAGACAGGCCCCCGTGGAATACCGAACGGAGAAGGTCAGGCAGAGACGGTGTGCGGCATCGTTGGATACGTCGGCTCTCGGCCCTGCCGCGAGCTCCTGCTGTGCGGGCTCGAGAAGCTCGAGTACCGCGGGTACGACTCCGCCGGGTTGAGCCTGGTGGGTGACGATCACGTCGAGCTGGTGCGCGCCGTCGGCAACCTGTCTCACCTGCGTCAAACCCTCGTGGCCCGAGCCGCCGCCCAGTTCGCGGGCGTAGGAGGGTTCGGATCGGCGCTCGACGCCTCCCCGCCGGAGCCGAGCACCGGCATCGGCCACACCCGCTGGGCCACGCACGGCGCGGTCACCGAGGACAACGCCCATCCTCACTTCGACACCTCGGGTCAGATCCACGTCGTCGTCAACGGGATCGTCGAGAACCACGCCGGGCTGCGCCGGCGCCTCGAGGCCGGCGGGGCGAGCTTCACCTCACAGACCGACGCCGAGGTCGTCGCCCACCTCGTGGCGAGCCACTACGACGGCAACCTCGTCGAGGCCGTGCGCGCCGCCTACGGCGAGCTCGGCGGGCACTTCGCCTTCGTCGCCGCCTGCGCGCTCGAGCCCGAGCTGCTCGTCGCGGCCCGCCGCGAGTGTCCGCTCGTGGTCGGAGTGGGGGAGGGGGAGCACTTCATCGCGTCGGCGATCTCGGCGTTCCTGCGCGAGACCCGCGAGGTCAAGCTCGTGGAGGACGGCGAGATCGTCGCGGTCCGCCCCGACTCCGCTGACTTCCTCGATGCCGCCGGGGTCCCGATCCCGCGTCGGACCGAGCACATCGACTGGAGCGAGGAGGCCGCCGAGAAGTCCGGCTACGAGACCTTCATGCTCAAGGAGATTCACGAGCAGCCCGCGGCGCTCGCCGAGACCATCGCCGACCGCGTCTGCGGCGACCGCATCGAGCTCGGCGACATCGGCGTATCCGACGAGGAGCTGCGGACGCTGCGCCGCATCGTCGTCGTGGCCTGCGGAACCTCCTACCACGCGGGGCTCATAGGCCGCTACGCGATCGAGGCGTGGGCGCGCGTGCCGGTCGAGATGGACATCGCCTCGGAGTGGCGCTACCGCGACCCGATCGTCGGGCCGGGCGACCTCGTCGTCGGCATCTCTCAGTCCGGCGAGACCGCCGACACGCTCGCGGCCATGCGCATGGCGCGTGACCGCGGTGCCCGCGTGCTCGCGATCACCAACGTCATGGGGAGCCAGGCCACGCGCGACTCCGACGGTGTCGTCTACACGCGGGCCGGGCTCGAGATCGGCGTCGCCGCCACCAAGACCTTCGTCTCGCAGGTCGCCGTCATGTACCTGATCGGTCTCAAGCTCGCCGAGCTTCGCGGCACGCTCAGCCCCGGCTGCCTCTCAGCCCTCCTGCGCGATCTCGAGAGCCTGCCCGATCACGTCGCCACGCTCGTCGAGCAGGCCGACGCGCAGGCGAGCGCGATCGCCGAGCAGTGGCAGGACGCGGGCTTCTTCCTCTACCTCGGTCGCCACATCGGCCTGCCGGTCGCGCTCGAGGGAGCGCTGAAGCTCAAGGAAGTCTCCTACATCCCCACCGACGCCTACGCGGCCGGGGAGATGAAGCACGGCCCGATCGCCCTGCTCGACGAGCGCACCCCGGTGGTGTGCGTGGCGACCGACTCGCCGGTGCTCGAGAAGGTGCTCTCGAACGTCGCCGAGGTCAGAGCCCGGGGCGCCCAGGTGGTGGCGGTGGCGACCGAAGGCGACGCGCGCGTCGCCGAGTACGCCGAGGACGTGCTCTACGTCCCCCGGACCGATTGGCTGCTCCAACCCGCGCTCGCGATCGTCCCCTTGCAGCTCCTGGCCTACCGCATCGCCCGCGCTCGGGGGCTCAACGTCGACCAACCGCGCAACCTGGCCAAGACCGTCACCGTGGAGTAGGTTGCGCTAGGTGAGGTCGCGCGCGCAAGGCCTGGGGATCGGTCTCGACCTGCTCGAGGTCGACCGCCTCGAGCGCGCACTCGCCCGCCGGCCTCGCCTTGCCGACCGCCTCTTCACCCGCGGTGAGCGCGATTACGCCGAGGCGCGTCCCCGTCCCGCCCGGCATCTGGCGGCGCGATTCTGCGCCAAGGAGGCCGTCGCCAAGGCGCTCGGGATGACGGCGTGGAGCTTCCGCGATGTCGAGGTCGTCGCCAGCGGAGGGCCGCCGCGCGTCCGGCTGTACGGCTCGCTCGCCGACCGCGCGCAGGAGCTCGAGGTCGCCCCCGTGGTGTCGCTGACCCATACCCGCACGACCGCCGGGGCGACGGCGCTGTTGCGCCGCGAGCGGCGCGGCTCCCGCCAGGAGTAACCAGCCGGAAAGTGGGCCTCCCCGCCTGGCTCGACCCGCTCTTCGACGCCGAGGAGATGGGCGCGGCCGACGCCTTTGCCATCTCGGAGCGCGGAGTGCCGTCGCTCGAGCTCATGGAGCGGGCAGGGGAGGGGTTGGCCCGGGTCGCCGCCGAGGTCGCGGATGCCCGCGGTAGGACCGGCGCGATCCGCGTCGTAATCGGCAAGGGCAACAACGGCGGCGACGGGCTCGTGGCGGCACGGGTCCTGCGCGAAGGCGGGCGTGAGGTCGAGGTGCTCTCGACCACGGCCCTCGACGAGCTGCGCGGGGACGCCGCCGCCAATCTCGAGCGCCTCCCCGGCGA
>JACCUC010000283.1 GCA_013812065.1 Thermoleophilaceae bacterium
CGGGCCGCGAGCCGGCCGTCGCCCGGCTCGCACCGGCCGCCGCCTGTTCGCCTTCGACCGGTCGCTCGGGCGGCGCTTCGTGGCCGGCGCCGACGAGGCCGGGCGTGGCTGCCTCGCCGGGCCGCTCGTCGCCGCGGCGGTGCTGTTCGACCTCGAGCGCCTCGAGCTGTCCGACCGCCGCTCGCTCGCTCGCCTCAACGACTCCAAGCAGCACACCGAGGCCGCGCGGGAGGAGCTGTACCCGCTCGTCATGCAGGCGGCGGCCCGGGTGGCGATCGTCTCCCGCTGCGCGCGGACGATCGACGCCGGCGGCCTGCACGTCAACAACCTCGACGCGCTCTGCTCGGCCCTCGATCGCGTCGCCTGCGAGGAGGCGATCTGCCTCGTCGACGGGTTCTCGCTGCCGAAGCTCGGGCGCGAGCAGCGGGCGGTGATCGGTGGCGACGGCCGCAGCGCGGCGATCGCCGCGGCGTCGGTGCTGGCCAAGGTCACGCGCGACCGCCATATGCGCCGGGTCGCCGAGCTCGACCCGCGCTGGGACTTCGCCACCAACGTCGGCTACTCGACGCCCGAGCACCGCGCGGCGATCGCCGCGCACGGAATCTCACCGCTGCACCGGCGCTCCTTCGCTTCGATCGCCTACCAGCAGCTCTCGCTGCGCGGTTGAGCGCTCAGGCGCCCGGAACGGAGGCTCGCCCGGGCGAGTCTGCGACCCTCGTGTCGTGCCGCAGCGGATGGATAGACGGTGAGGCCGGCGGCTCTGACCCAGGGCCTGGTTCGCCGCTTCGGGGACACCGAGGCGCTCGGAGGTGTAGATCTCGATGTACCCCATATCAAAAAAAAAAAAATTCTCGGACCCAACGGCGCGGGCAAGACGACGCTCGTCCGGGTGCTCGCGACGCTGCTGCGTCCCGACGAGGGGCGGGCCGAGGTCTTCGGCCGCGACGTGGTCACCGAGGCGGGCGCGGTCCGCGAGCTGATCGGGCTGACCGGTCAGTTCGCCGCCGTCGACGAGCTGCTCAGCGGGCGGGAGAACCTGCGCATGTTCGGGCGGCTCTTCCGCCTGTCGCGCCGCCAATCCGCGCAGCGGGCGTCCGAGCTACTCGAGCGCTTCGGGCTCGCCGACGCGGGCGACCGCCAGGTGAAGACCTACTCGGGCGGCATGCGCCGGCGCCTCGATCTGGCCTCGAGCCTCATCACCCGGCCGCGCGTCCTGTTCCTCGACGAGCCGACGACCGGGCTCGACCCCCGCAGCCGCAACGGGATCTGGTCGATCGCGCGAGAGCTCGTGGGCGAGGGTATGACGCTCCTCCTGACCACCCAGTACCTCGAGGAGGCCGATCAGCTCGCCGACCGGATCGCGGTCATCGACCACGGACGGGTGATCGCCGAGGGTACGGGCGACGAGCTCAAGGACAACGTCGGCGGTTCGATGGTCGAGGTCCGCCTCGAGCAGCCGGCGGAGAGGGAGCGGGCACGCGACGTCCTGCTCACGCTCGGGTGCGAGGAGCCCAGGACCGCCGGCCGTCCCGACGAGCTGACCCTGGCGGCCCCCCGGGACGGGGTCGCCATGGTCGCCGCGGCGGCGCGCGCGCTCGAGGATGCCGAGCTCTCGGTCCGCGACCTGAGGCTCCGTCGCCCCACGCTCGACGACGTCTTCCTCGAGCTGACCGGCGCGACGGCGGCCGCCGACGGCGAGGGCTCCGCTGAGCCCGAGGCGCCCGGCGTCGAGGCGCCGGCGGAGGCGCGACGGTGAGCGGCGGGGTCGTAGCCGCTCGACCTCGAGGCTCGGTCTCGGCGCCGAGGCGCTTCGCCTACTCGGTCGAGGACTGCATCGTCGTCACGGGCCGCAACCTGCGTCACTTCGTGCGTCAGCCGCAGCTGCTGATCTTCTCGACGATCCAGCCGATCATGTTCGTCCTGCTCTTCGCCTTCGTCTTCGGCGGGGCGATCGAGTCATCGCTGGCCCCGGGGGTCGCCTACGTGGACTTCCTGCTCCCCGGGATCTTCATCCAGGCGGCGGCCTTCCGCTCGACCCAGACCGCGGTGGGGCTCGCCGAGGACCTCGACCGCGGGGTGATCGATCGCTTCCGCGCGATGCCGATCGCCCGCCCCGCGGTCCTCATCGGTCGCACCGCGGCCGACCTCGTGCGCAACGTGTTCGTCACGCTGCTGATGGCCGCCGTGGGCTACCTGATCGGCTTCCGCTTCCGAAGCGGGCCGCTCGACGCGGCCGGCGCGATCCTCGTGGTCCTCGCCTTTGGCTTCGCGCTGAGCTGGATATTCAGTTTCGTGGGGCTGACCGTGCGCGGGGCCGAGGCCGCCCAGTCGGCGGGCTTCGTGGCCATCTTCCCGCTCGTCTTCGCGAGCTCGGTCTTCGTGCCGGTCTCGACGATGCCGGAGGGCCTCGAGCAGTTCGCGGCCGTGAGCCCGGTGACCGCGAGCGTCGACGCCGCGAGGGCGCTCTCGATCGGGGGAGAGGTGAGTGAGCCGCTGCTCCTGTCGATCGCGTGGACAGCGGGCATCCTGGCGATCTTCGTCCCCCTGTGCGTGTGGCGATATCGCCGTATGAGCTGAGCTCGCGCCGGACGGAACCACGAGGCCACAGGCGGGTGACCAGCTGCGGGCCGCCGGGCGGGTGCGCTCGCAGCATCAGAATGCATCCTCGACGTGCTCGAGCTTCGCGAGTTGGCCCCCCGCGGTGATCGTGACCCCGATCGCATCGAAGCGCAGCGTCGCTCGCGGGGGGCGCTCCTCGTCCGCGCGGGCCGCGAGCCACTGCGCGGCCATCAGCCGCAGCCGGCGACGCTTCTTGGGGCCGATCGCGTCGAGCGGGTCGGGCGGGCCGCCGCGCGAACCGGCGACCCGAGTCTTCACCTCGCAGAAGACGAGCGCATGCTTGCTGCACGCGATGAGATCGAGCTCGCCGTAGCGCGTCCGGAAATTGCGCTCGAGGACGGAGTAGCCCGCGGTGACCAGGTGCCTCTCGGCCAGGCTCTCGCCGATGGCGCCTCGGGTCCTGCGTGAGTCTGCGGACACGAGAGCCAAGGTAGGGCGCCTTCGCCCAGCAATGGGTGACCGGTGTAAAGACTCGGCGACCACCGGCGCGCGCATGCGTTACAACCGCTTCCGGCGACTGGGTGCTCTGTCGGCTCGAGGTCGCCGCGTGGGCCGGGTCTGAACCATGCCTCGCTCGCCGGCGTCGAGCGGCCTGGCGCCGCGTGCGCGGCCCGTCACGAAGACGTTTCCGAAGGTTCACATACGGCACCCGCGCGTCTCGTGCCGCAGCCTACGGTCCCCGACATGCTCGCAAGCGTCGCCACCTTCGCCATCGAGGGCGTCGGGAGCCGGCAGGTCGTCGTCGAAGCCGACGTGCGTCGCGGCCTGCCCGTCTTCACGATCGTCGGCCTTCCCGATGCGGCCGTGCGCGAGGCACGCGAGCGCGTGCGCGCCGCCCTGCTCAACTCTAGCCTCGAGTTCCCCCTGCAGCGGTTGACCGCGAATCTCGCCCCGGCCGACGTCCGCAAGGCCGGCCCGAGCTTCGACCTCGCCCTCGCCGCCGCCGTCCTGGCCGCGAGCGGCCAGGTGCCGCGCGAGACGCTCGGATCCTATGCCCTCTGCGGCGAGCTGTCGTTGGGCGGCGCCCTCCGTCCGATCCGTGGAGCCCTCGCGATGGCATTCGGAGCCCGGGCGGCCGGCTTCGAGCGGCTGATCGTGCCGGTCGAGAACGGCGGGGAGGCTGCGCTCGTGGGCGGGCTCGAGGTGCTCGGGGTACCGGATCTCGCACGCATGGTGGCGGTGCTGCGCGGAGAGTGGCGCCCGGAGGCGCCCGCACCTCAGGCGCCGTTCGCCGCCCCCGCCGCCGACGACCTTGGCGACGTCCGCGGCCAGACCGACGCCAAGCGGGCACTCGAGCTCGCGGCGGCGGGCGGGCACAACCTCTTGATGATCGGGCCGCCCGGAGCCGGCAAGACCATGCTCGCCCGGCGGCTCCCGGGCATCCTGCCCGATCCCAGCTTCGATGAGGCCGTCGAGATCACGCGAGTGCACAGCGTCGCCGGTCTGTGCGACGGCGGTCTGAGCTCTCGCCGGCCCTTCCGGGCGCCCCACCACACGATCTCGACCTCGGGACTGGTCGGCGGGGGCTCGACTCCACGTCCCGGGGAGATCAGCCTCGCTCATCGGGGGGTGCTCTTCCTGGACGAGCTCGCCGAGTTCTCGCGCTCCGCTCTCGAGGCGCTGCGCCAACCCCTCGAGTCCGGGTGCGTCGAGGTCAGTCGCGGACAGCGTGCCATCAGCTTCCCGGCTGCGGCGATCATGATCGGAGCCTGCAACCCCTGCCCGTGCGCGCGCCCGAGGAACGAGTGTGTCTGCAACGAGGTCGACCACGCGCGCTACGCACGTCGCCTGAGCGGGCCGCTCCTCGACCGCATCGATCTCGTCTGCGAGCTCGACGCCACCGCTCCTCTCGACCTGGTCGAGGCGGGCACGGCGGCGGAGACGAGCGCCACTGTCCGGGCGCGCGTGACGGCCGCGCGAGCCCGCCAGCGCGAGCGCCTCGCCGGGACCGGCGCCCTGTCGAACTCGGAGATGGACGCCCGGTCGACTCGCCGCCACGAGCGGCGCGAGGGAGGTGCCCGCTCGCGGCTGATCGAGGGCCACGCCCGGCGCGCGCTGACCGGCCGTGGGCACGACCGGGTCCTACGACTCGCGCGCACCGTCGCCGACCTCGCGGGGCGGGACTCGATCCGACCCGAGGACGTCGAGGAGGCGCTCGGCTTTCGCCTCGGAGCCGAGGCCGTAGCGGCGTGACGACGCGCGCGTGCGCCGCGTGTCTGCGCCATAGCGCCCTGATCGGCTTTCTCGGGGGCCGGCTCGCAGCGGTTCTCGGAGGCCGTGACCATCGGCTCGGCGGAGTACTGGGCCTCTCCGAGGAGGAGTTGATCGCGGCGGTCGCGGGCGCGCGCGCCGACGAAGCGCGGGCCTTCCTGATCGAGTTCGATCCGGGCGCCGCACGACGCGTGCTCGACCGTCTGGGCCAGGGCACCGCGTGCCGGCACACCGGCTCCTATCCACGCTCCCTGCTGGCGCTAGCCGATGCCCCGCCGGTCCTCTACTTCACCGGCGAGGAAGACGCCCTCGCGCAACTGCTCGCGGCGCCGGTAGCCACCCTGGTCGGCACCCGGACCCCGTCGCGCTACGCCCTCGACGTGGCCCACGAACTCGGACGCGCGCTTGCCGTCGCCGGGGTGACCGTGGTGAGCGGCCTCGCCCTCGGCGTCGACGCCGCCGTCCATCGTGGGGCGCTCGCCGGAGGAGGGCACCCACTCGCGGTATTGGCTGGAGGGGTGGACGTGCCCTACCCGAAGACCAATCGGGCGCTGTACGACCGTGTGGTCCAGGGCGGAGCGGTGGTCTCGGAGCTACCGCCCGGCCAGGCCCCGCTTCGGTGGAGCTTCCCGGCGCGCAACCGGATCATGGCCGGACTGGGGAGCCTGACCGTCGTCGTCGAGGCGACTGAGTCGTCGGGAACACTGATCACCGCCGAATTCGCCGCACAGCTCGGCCGCGACGTCGGGGCGGTGCCCGGCCACGTGACCTCCCGCCGCGCCGCCGGCAGCAACCGGCTACTGCGTGAAGGGGCCGCGGTGATCCGGTCGGCCGAGGATGCGCTCGACGAGCTCTTCGGGGTCGGGACCGAGGAGCGCTTCGGTCGAGGAGCGGGGGGCTTCACGCCCTCCCCTGACCTGTCGACCGGTGATCCCGGCAGGCGGCGCCCGATGTCGCGGGACGCCGAGCCCGCCCTCGATCCGCTCGAGCGACGCGTTCTCGACCTCGTCGAGGGGGGAGATACGGTCGACGCGATCGCGCGCGATGCGGGGCTCTCGCCGGGGCGGGCTCGGGCGACGCTCGGTCGACTCGAGCTGATGGGACTCGTCGCCCGCCAGGGGTTCGCCGGCTACGCCCGCACGCTCGGGGGAACGAGCGCGGTGTCGCCTATGCTCGAGGGTCCTTCGTGTCCGCCCGCTCGCCCGTGACCTCCGCCGATCGCCGACCTCGCTGCGTACTTTCGATCGCGGGCTCCGATTCGGGCGGCGGGGCCGGCATCCAGGCCGATCTGAAGGCGTTCGCCCGATGCGGGGTGCACGGCATGACCGCGGTCACCGCGATCACGGCCCAGAGCACGGTCGGGGTGACGGCCGTCCACCCGGTCCCGGCGGAGATCATCGTCGCGCAGGTGGCCGCGGTCGCCGACGACATCGGCGTCGACGCGGTCAAGATCGGCATGCTCGGATCGATCGAGGCCGCCGAGGCGGTGGAGCGGGCGCTCGACCTCGTCGGCGACGCGGCGGTGGTGGTCGACCCCGTCATGGTCGCCGAGAGCGGCGCGTCGCTGATCGACGAGCAGACGCAGACGGCACTGCGAGAGCGCCTGCTTCCTCGCGCCACCGTAGTCACTCCGAACGTGGCCGAGGCCCGAGTGCTCGCCGCCGGGGGCCTCGACCTGGGACAGAGGAGGGCCTCGATCGCACGAACCGCCGTCGCTTCCGACCTTGTCGAGACGGCGTCCCTCGCGGAGGCGGTCTACGAGCTGGGGCCACGCTGCGTGGTGGTCACCGGGGGGCACGCCGCCAATCCCACCGACGCGTTCTTCGAGGGCAACGCGGTAGAGCCGATTCCCGGCGACCGGTATCCCGAGCGCGGCGCTCACGGCTCGGGATGCACGCACTCCTCGGCGCTGGCGGCATACCTCGCGCTCGGGCACGCTCCGCTCGAGGCGGCGAAGTGCGCCAGAGCGGTCGCGTCGGAGGCCGTGCGCGACGGACTGCGCGCGGTCGGCGACGGCGCGGGCCCCGTGGACGCGCTCGGTGCGGTCAGGGCGATGGCGACAGCTTCGAGCGAGGTCGGTTCGGTGGCTCTTTGACATAATCGTCCGGCTCGATCGAAGCTGGCCCTCGAAGTCACCAAGGAGACACGATCAAGTTCCTGCGCATGAAGCCCGGTCACGGCGAGGTCCTTCTCACGGAGGGCGACCCTCGCCTGCGCGAGGACGAGGAACGGCTCGTCGAGGCCTTTCGCCGCGAGCTCGACGAGGGCATGTGGGCCGCAGTGCCGACAGAGGATCCTGAGACCGGTCGGCGCGAGGCGCGGATGGTTCAGGACTACAGCCAGATTCCGCCCGCCGCCGAGCGAGTGATCTTCTTCCCCAGGGCAGCCGGAGGTTGACTCGGTCACGAGTGACGGGGAGGGGCTTCCGCGGCGCTTGTGCTGCTAAGCCGGCGCACGGCCCAGAGCGGCGCAGCTGGATCGGTTGAGATGCTCCTCGTCCTGCTGACGCTCGCGTTGCTCGTTGCGGGTCTCGTCGTCCCGGCTCTGATCGAGGCCGCGCGACGACGCCGGTCACGCCGGCCGCGGTCCCGGCGACGCCGACCCTCAGAGCTCGTGGCGCTCGGCGATCCCGGCCGCGAGCGACGGGCCGAGCAGCGTGCGCGTGTGCTCCTGCGCTCCTGCGTCAACGAGGAGGAGTGGGGAATGTACTGCGACCTCGGGTTCGTGCGGGTCTTCGGTCGGGGCCCCGGGCGTGGTGGGGTCGAGGGCGCGCGGCGAGGGGGCACCGAGGAGCCCGTTGCTGAGGCTCCTCGCTATGCGTACCTCGTGTACCCGCACAAGCCGATCCTTGCCTACGAGCCCCGGAGCCGGCGCCTCCTCTCCGAGTACTGCGTCGAGTTCCCCGACCTGGGCGACGCCGTGACGGGCTCGCGGCTCCCCGACTCCGACGACGTGCTCGCCAAGTGGATGGCCCTCACCGGGGACGAGGGTCGCCTCCTGCGTGACGCCAACATGCACTTGCCGGGCCGCCAGCTCGATCCGGGCCGCGTCAGGCGCGACCTCTGGCGCCTCGAGGAGTGGGAGCGCCGCCGCCGGCGCTCTCCCCACGCCCCGCCCCGGTGACGACCCAGGACGGCGCGGCGACGCAGCGCCGCCCCAGCCGAGCCCTCCTCGAGGGGCCCGAACGCGCTCCCGCCCGCGCCTATCTCAAGGGCATCGGCTTCGACGACGAGGCGCTCGCGCGGCCGATCGTCGGCATTGCCAACACCTGGACGGAGACCATGCCGTGCAACTTCCACCTGCGCCGGCTCGCCGAGCGCGTCAAGGAAGGCGTGCGCGCTGCGGGCGGGACCCCGATGGAGTTCAACACCGTGGCGATCTCGGACGGCATCACCATGGGCACCGAGGGCATGAAGACCTCGCTCGTCAGCCGCGAGGTGATCGCGGATTCGATCGAGCTCGTCGCCCGCGGCCACGCCTTCGACGCGCTCGTCGCCATGTCGGGCTGCGACAAGACGATCCCCGGCTGCGTGATGGCGCTCGCCCGAGTCGACGTCCCGAGCCTGATGCTCTACGGGGGGACGATCGCGCCCGGGCGGTTTCGCGACCGCGACGTAACGATCCAGGACGTGTTCGAGGCGGTCGGAGCACACGCCGCGGGGAGCATGTCCGGCGACGATCTCACCGAGCTCGAGAACCACGCGTCGCCGGGCGCGGGCGCCTGCGGGGGCCAGTACACGGCCAACACCATGGCCATGGCCTTCGAGGTGCTTGGGATCTCGCCGTCGGGCAGCTCGATGGTCCCGGCCGAGGACGGCAGGAAGGGGGCGGTGGCCGAGGAGTGCGGGCGGACCGTGATGGCCCTGCTCGAGCACGACCTGCGCCCGAGCCAGGTCATCACCCGCCACTCGCTCGAGAACGCCATCGCCGGGGCCGCGCTCAGCGGCGGCTCGACCAACGTGGTCCTCCACCTGCTCGCCCTCGCGCGCGAGGCCGGCGTCGAGCTGAGCATCGACGACTTCGATCGCATCGCCTGGAGCACCCCCCTGCTCGCCGACCTCAAGCCCGGCGGGCGCTACGTGGCCACCGACCTCTACCGGGCGGGAGGAGTGCCGCTCGTGCTCAAGCGCCTGAGCGAGGCCGGCCTGCTGCACGAGGACGCGCCGACGGTCACCGCCCAGACGGTCGGCGAGATCGCGCGGGCGGCGCAGGAGCCCGACGGCCAGCCCGTGATCCGGCCGCTGTGGGATCCGATCAAGCCCAACGGAGGGTTCGCGATCCTGCGCGGCAACCTCGCCCCCGAGGGCTGCGTGGTCAAGCTCGCGGGCCACGACCGTCTCGAGCACCGCGGGCCGGCGCGCGTCTTCGAATCGGAGGAGGGCGCGTTCGCCGCTGTCAGGGACCGGTCGATCGAGGCCGGAGACGTCGTCGTCATCCGCAACGAGGGCCCCGCCGGCGGGCCGGGGATGCGCGAGATGCTCCAGGTCACCGCCGCGTTGCAGGGCGAGGGCCTCGGCGACTCGGTCGCCCTCCTCACCGACGGACGCTTCTCGGGCGCCACGCACGGGTTCATGGCGGGCCACGTAGCTCCGGAGGCTCGGCGCTCGGGGCCGATCGCCGCGGTTCGCGACGGCGACACGATCGTCTTCGACGTCGCGGCGCGCGAGCTCAACGTCGAGCTGTCGGACGAGGAGATCCGCGCGCGCGTCGAGGCCTACGAGCCGCCGCCCGCCCGCTATCGCTCCGGCGTGCTCGCGAAGTACGCGCGCCAGGTCGGCTCGGCCGCTCAGGGAGCGCTGACGAGCTGAGGACGCTCCTCTGCGGCCGGTGCCGGTCCGTTGTTGGCCGGGGCGTCCGCGGTCGCCGTCGCCGCGGCCGTGGGCCTCTCATCCACGAAACTCATCAGGCAGTCGTTGAACTCACCGGGCCGCTCGAGCTGTGGCATGTGACCGGTCTCGTCGAAGACGACCTTGCGAGCGTCGGGGATCCGCCGCTCGTACTCGTCCGCGTCGGCCACGGGGACCAGGATGTCCTCGCGGCCCCAGACGAGCAGGGTGGGACAGCGCACCTCGCCTAGGCGGTCGGTGAAGTCGTAGTCGAGCAGGGACTCGAGGGCGGGCATGAATCCCGGGTTGTTAGAACGGGGCATGATCTCGAGCAGCACGTCGGGGCGGAGGCGCGAGGGATGGCGGATGACGGGCGCGAGGACCGGATGGCGCAGGCGCGGCCGCGCGACGACGTCGTGGCTGCGGGCGAGCGTCGCGGCGCTGATCAACCCAGCCACGCTGAACACGGTCAGCGTGGGGCGCCGGCGCAGGCTCCTGGTCGAGATCCCGCACGCCGCGGCCAGCACCAGTCGCTCGACCCGCTGGTACTGGATGCAGAGCTCGGCGCCCACGAACCCGCCCATCGAGTTGCCGACGATGACCGGCCACTCGATCCCGAGTTGCTCGAGCAGCTCGTTCACGAGGCGGGCGTAGAGCGAGACCGAGATCTCCTCCGCGGGCATCGGCGAGGTCCCGAATCCGGGCAGGTCGACCGCGATCGCCCGCCGCTCCTGGGCCGCGCGCGGAAGGTTCTCGAGCCAGTTCTGCCAACTGCCGCCGAGGCCGTGCACGAACACGATCGGCGGACCGTCGCCCTCGCCGAGGTCGACGTAGGTCATCTCGCCGGCGCTCAGCCGGGCGCGCCGCACGAGCGGCGGCCAGTCGACCTCGCGCCAGTCGGGTTCGGCCGGCACTCCGTAGCCTCGCGGGGCGCGATGAGCCTCCCACGGAGCGGCGGGGCGGGCCTTCGACGGGTAGACCGTCGCCAGAGCCCGCTGTGCCTCACCTAGCAGACGGTTCGCAGGGCTCAGCGCCGACATAAAAGTTCACAGTAGCGTAACGCGCGCGGACTGGGTCGCTCACCGCGCCCGGCGGTCGCCCCGTGGCACAATCGCGGGGTGGACAGGGGAGGCGGGTCAACGCTCGACATCGCTCCCGAGGGAGCAGCAGCCGCTCGGGACCGCAACGATCCGCGCACCGACGACCGGAGGCCGGCGCCGGCCTCCGGACGCTCCTCGGGGCAAGCGCCCTCGGCGGCGATCGAGCTGCGCGAGGACCTCCGGCGCCACCTGCCCGGAGTCGAGCCCGAGCGGCGTCTGAGCGACTGGGGGCGCTCGGAGCGGATCGAGGGGCTCGTCGACCGCACGCTGACCGACTTCCTCTACCACCACTGGTTTCGCTGCGAGGTCGATGGGGTCGAGAACGTCCCCGCGGCCGGCGGGGCGCTGCTCGTGGCCAACCACTCCGGCGCCCTGCCGCCCGACGCCGCCATGATCGCCAAGGCTATCCGTGAAGAGCACCCCCACCCGCGACCGCTCAACATCACGGTCGAGCACTTCTTCAGGGAGTACCCCGGCTTCTCGATGCTCCTCCCCAAGCTCGGCTGTGTCGCCGCACATCCGGCCAACGTGCAGCGGCTCCTCTACGACGAGGAGTCGCTCGTGCTGCTCTTCCCCGAGGGTAGGCAGGCCACCCGAAAGCTGTTCAGGGATCGCTACCGGTTGCGGCGCTTCGGGCGCGGAGAGTTCGCGGCCTCGGCGCTTCGGGCCGGCGCGCCGATCGTGCCGGTGTGCGTCGTCGGAGCCGAGGAGGCGGCGCCGATCTTCGCCCACCTCGGCCTCTTGAAGCGCCTCACCGGGCTCAAGTACCTCCCGCTCACGCCGACCTTTCCGCACCTCGGCCCGCTCGGCGCGGCCGCCTACCTGCCGGCCAAGTTCCGGATCCGCTTCCTCGAGCCCGTGCGCGTCGACGGAGGGGGCGACGACCGCACCGCCGTCCAGACCGTCGCCGAGGAGGTGCGTGCGCGCATCCAGGAGACCCTGTTCCAGATGGTCGGCGAGCGCGACTCGGTGTGGCTCTAGATCTCTCATGAGCTCCCGCCGCGTCCTCGTCACCGGCCTTTCGACCTACTGGGGCGGCCGCCTCGCCGAGGCCCTCGAGGCCAGCGAGGAGGTCGAGGCCATCATCGGGGTCGACTCCAGGGACCCGACGCGCGAGCTCGAGCGGACGGAGTTCGTGCGCGTCGGCACCCAGCACTCGCTGCTGCGACGCATCGTCGAGGCCGCGGAGATCGACACCGTGGTCGACACGCGGCTGATCATCGACTCCGTGTGGGCCTCGCCCGGGCGGGCGCACGAGAACAACGTGATCGGGACGATGAACGTCCTTGCCGCCTGCGGCGGGCCCGACTCGACCGTGCGCAAGCTGGTCTTCAAGTCCTCGGCGCACTACTACGGCTGTGCACGAGACGACCCCGCCTTCTTCACCGAGGACATGGAGCGCCCGCATCCGCCCCGCACCTCGCTCGAGCGCGACATCGTCGAAGCCGAGGCCGCGGTGGCCGACTTCGCCGAGAAGAGCCCCGACGTGTCGGTGTCGATCCTGCGCTTCGCCAACGTGCTCGGTCCCGATGTCCGGACCTCCCATCGCGCGCTCTTCGGCCTACCCGCCGTGCCGGTGGTGCTCGGTTTCGATCCGCGCTACCAGTTCGTCCACGAGGACGACGTCGTGGGGGCGCTTCGCCACGTCGTGCACGCCGACCTCCCGGGGGTGTTCAACGTCGGCGCGGACGGCGTGCTCGCCCTCAGCGAGGTCGTCGCCCTGCTCGGAAAGCGGAGCGCCCCCGTGCTCCCGCCCTGGGGCACGGGATTGGCCGCGGCGACCCTGCGGCGCGTCGGGATCGACCTGAGCCCCGAGATGCTCGGCCAGCTGCGCTACGGTCGCGGGCTCGACAACCGGCTGCTCAAGGCGACCGGCTTCGCCTATCGCTACACGACCCGCGAGACCGTGCTCAAGCTCGCCGAGCAGCTGCGGCTCGCCCCGATCCTGCGCGGAGCGGGGGAGCCCTACCGCTACGAGCGGGAGGTCGAGGAGTTCCTGCGGCGCAGCCCTCACGTCAACCGTAACCGCGGCCGGCGCCGCGAGGGGGCCAACGGCCGGGCGGCGCCCGTCGCCGGCTACGAGGACCTCGAGGCGAGCGAGCTCGGCACGCTGCTCGGCTCGCTCGAGCCCGACGATCTCACCGCGCTGCGCGAGCACGAGCGGGCCACGGGTGCCCGCGTCGACGTGCTCGCGGCCATCGACGCCGCTCTCGCGGCCCGGTAGCGCGGGCCCGCGGCGCTGGCCGCGAAAACTCCCCGCGGTCACGTCCCACGCAACCCGGAGGACCCCTTCCGAGGGGGTAGACTGTGGCGAGAACGTCCATGCGCCATCGCTACTTCATCGGCCTCGCGATCGTCCTCGTGGCCCTGCTCGGAGGTACGACGGCGGTCTACGCCTACGACTCCTCGCGCGACGACGCGGTTGCCGAGGGGGTGACGGTCGGCGGCGTCGACGTGGGGGGCATGCGGGCCGCCGAGGCCGGTGCGGTGCTCGAGCGCGACATGGCCCGGCCACTGCGCCGCCCGATCAGGGTCAAGATGAAAGGGCGCACCTTCCGCCTGAGCGCTCGCCGTGCCCGCCTGCGCACCGACGTCGACGCGGCCGTGGCCGAGGCCGTCAAGCGAAGCCGGGGGGGCAACCTGGTCAGCCGGACCGCGCGCGACCTGACCGGGGGCGACGTCACCGCGGATCTCGACCCCCGAGTGACCTACTCGCGCCGGGCGGTGGCAAGGCTCGTGCGCCAGGTCAAGGGCGCCATGGATCGGCCGGCCGTCGAGCCGGCCGTCTCGCCGTCGGCCTCGGGGCTGGGCTTCACGAAGGGCCGGCGGGGGCGCGAGATCAGCGGGCGCAAGCTGCGCGAGGAGGTCGCCGGAGCGCTGGTGCGTCCCAGCGACCGCACGGTGCGCCCGCGCGTCAAGGTCACGCGCACGAAGACCACTCGTGCCGACCTGCGCCGACGCTACCCGGCGTACATCACCATCGACCGCTCGGGCTTCAAGCTACGCCTGTATCGCAACCTCAAGCTCGCCGACTCTTACAAGATCGCCGTCGGCCAGGTCGGGCTCGAGACCCCGGCCGGTCTGTACAGCATCCAGGACATGGGCGTCGACCCGGCCTGGCACGTGCCCAAGCGCAAGTGGGCCGGCGATCTCGCCGGTAAGACCATCCCCGGCGGCCGGGCCGACAACCCGCTCAAGGCCCGCTGGATGGGCATCTACGACGGAGCCGGCATCCACGGGACCGACGAGACGTCCTCGCTCGGTACGAACGCCTCGCACGGATGCGTTCGCATGTCGATTCCCGAGGTCAAGGAGCTGTACGACCGCGTGTCGGTGGGAGCGCCGGTCTACATCGGCTGAGGCCCGCCGGGCGGCGCTCCTCAGACTCCGATCGCCTCGACCGGGACCTCCTCCCAGCCGGAGGCCTGGAGGGAGGCGAAGCGGGGCGCCTGTCGAAAGCACAGGGCGGCGATGAACACTCCCTGCTCCCGTTTCCGCAGCACCCCGTACCACATGGTCGAGGCGTCGCGCGGCCCCTGGATCTGGTGCCACGGACGCTCGGGCTTACCGCGGGAATCGTCGAGCCCGGCTTCGATGAGCTGAGCCTGCGTGGCGACCCGGCCGTCATCCGTGTTGACGAAGAACAGTCCCATCGACCTCCAGCCTAGGTGGCCCGCCGCGCTCGCAGGGTTCGACCGGGCGCTCGCCGCCCGCGCCGTCGCCGAGGCCACCCGGCGCGCCTACGGCTCAGACCTCGGCCGGCTGGCCGCGTTCGCTCACGAGGTTCTCGGCCTCGGCCCCTACGAGCTCGGACCGCGCGAGCTGCGCCGCTTCGCCCAGTCACTGTCGGAGGGCGGTGACTCGAAGGCGACGGTCGCCCGCCGCCTGGCCGCCGCGCGGACCTTCTACCGCCACCTGGTGGAGCGCGGCGAGCTCGACGCCAACCCGGCCGACCTCGTCTCGAGCCCCAAGCGCGGGTCGAGGCTCCCGCGCGTGCTCAAGGCGACCGAGGCGGCGGCGCTGCTCGACCGCGTTCCGGCGACGACTCCCATCGAGCTGCGCGACCGGGCGCTACTCGAGCTCGCCTACGGGGCCGGGCTGCGCGCCCAGGAGATCGTCGACCTCGACCTCACGAGCCTGGACGCCGACGCCGAGCAGCTGCGCGTCGAGGGCAAAGGGGGCCGCTCGCGGGTCGCTCCGCTCGGCGAGCCCGGCTGGCGCGCGCTCGAGCGCTACC
>JACCUC010000063.1 GCA_013812065.1 Thermoleophilaceae bacterium
AGCTCGCGGCGCTCGCGCGCTCGGACACCGGCCGCGCCGCCGGCCTCGCCGGGGCGATGCTCGGCAACAACGCGATCGCCCTGATCACCACCGTGGTCTTCGCGCGGCTGCTCGGAGCATCGGGCTACGGCTCGCTCGGAGCCCTGCTCGCCGCCTTTGTGATTCTCATGGTCCCCGGCTCGGCACTGCAGGCCACGGTCGCGCGCGAGGTCAGCCACGAGCTCGGGGCCGGCAGCGATGTCGCCGGGGCCGGCGTCCACCGCTGGATGACTCACCTCGGCGTGGCCTTCATCGGGGTGTGCGGGCTGGCGGTCGTGCTGCGTGAGCCGATCGCCGCGGCCGTCGGAGTTCCGGAGACCCCGTGGGCCGCCGCTGCGACCCTCCCCACCGGCTGGCTGTGGCTCATGCTGTCGGTGCAGCGGGGGGCGCTGCAGGCGGTCCAGCGCTACCGGCTGGTGGGGCTCACCCTCGTCGGCGAGGCGGCGCTGCGCCTCGTCATCGGCATCGGACTGGTGCTCGTCGGGCTCGGCGTCACCGGCGCGTTCCTCGGCACGGGGATCGCCCTCGGTCTGCTCGTCGTCGCCTACACGGTGCCGCTGCGCCGCCTGCTGCCCCCGCCGCGCGGCCGCGCCGCGCGGATGCGCGTGCCCGGCATGCGGCATCTGATCAACCGCGCCCGCATCCCCGTCCTCGCCTTCGTGCTGATCGCCGTGCTCCAGCACGTCGACGTGATCATCGTCAAGCACGTCGCCGAGCCGGACGTCGCCGGGTCCTACGCCGCGGCCTCGGTCGCCGCCAAGGCCGTGATCTGGCTCGCCATCGGGCTCGGCTTCTACCTGCTGCCCGAGGCCGTCCGTCGGACGCAGGCCGGCGAGGACGCCCGGCCGATCCTCGTCCGCACGCTGGGTCTACTGGCGCTGGTCGCGGTGCCGCTCGTCGTCTTGTACGCGCTGCTGGCCCGTCCCCTGCTCGAGATCGTCTTCGGTCCCGGACTGACCGCGGCGGCGGGCGCGCTCGCCCTGCTCACCGGGGCGATGGCTCTGCTCGCCGGCGGCTACCTCGCCGTGCAGTACCTGCTCGCGCTCGGGAAGTGGACGTTCATCCTCATCCTCGCGGTCGCGGCCACGCTCGAGCTGCTGGTGGTGCCGCGGGTGGGCTCGGAGCTCGTTCAGGTGGCGCTCGTGCTGCTCGGCCTCCAGCTTGCGGTCGCGGCCGGGCTGCTGCTCACGGCTGTGCGGAGCTCGCGGGCCCCGCGGGTTGCGTGAGCGCGCCGCGGCTGCTACGTCGGCGGAGCTTCGGGATCTACCGGCCGGAGACCTCGTAGGCGCCCGGGAGCGCAGGCTGACCCGGCCACGCCGCGAACGGCGCGCCTCCTACCCGTCCGCCACCTCGAGAAAAGCCTCGTAGCGCTTCACGTCGCGCTCGTAGCCACGCCGCTCCTCGCTGCCCTCCTCTGAGCCCTCGAGCGAGTTGCGCGCCTCGTCGAGCCGCGACTCGAGGTCGGAGCGGTCGAGATCGTCCGGCCGGTGAGCCTCCTCCACGAGCACGAGCGCCGAGTTGTCGACCACCTGGAGGTAGCCCTCGGCCTGGGCGAAGGTCTCGACCTCGCCGCCCTCGCGGTGGAGGCGCAGCTCGGTCGGCTCGAGGATGGCTAGCAGCGGGGCGTGGTTGGCGAGCACGCCGAGCGAGCCCTCGCCGGTGCGCGTCGAGAGCATCTCGACCTCGCCGTCGAAGACATTGCCCTCGGGGGTGAGGACCTCGACCGGGAACGGATTACGGGCCATCCGAGGCGGGCGCTACTCGTCGGAGTCCGAGTCGCCGTCGTCCTCCTGGTCGCGCTCCTCGGTGACGTCGTCGATGCCGCCCTTCAGGTAGAAGGCGCGCTCGCCCAGGTCGTCGTGCTCGCCGTCGACGATCTCCTTGAAGCCGCGCACGGTCTCCTCGATCGAGACGAACTTGCCCGGCTGGCCGGTGAACTGCTCGGCCACGTTGAACGGCTGCGAGAGGAAGCGCTGCATCTTGCGCGCCCGCTGGACGGTCTGGCGGTCCTCCTCGGAGAGCTCGTCCACGCCGAGGATGGCGATGATGTCCTGGAGCTCCTTGTAGCGCTGAAGGGTCTCCTTGACCCGGCTCGCCACGTCGAAGTGCTCCTGCCCCACGATGTCGGGCTTGAGGATCGTCGAGCTCGAGTCGAGCGGATCGACCGCCGGGTAGATGCCCTGCTCCGCGATATCGCGGGAGAGCACAGTGGTCGCGTTGAGGTGGGTGAACACCGACGCGGGCGCGGGGTCTGTGAGGTCATCGGCCGGCACGTAGATCGCCTGCACCGAGGTGACGGAGCCGCTGCGGGTCGAGGTGATCCGCTCTTGGAGCTGACCCATCTCGGTCTCGAGCGTCGGCTGGTAGCCGACCGCCGAGGGCATGCGGCCGAGCAGCGCCGAGACCTCCTGGCCGGCTTGGACGAAGCGGAAGATGTTGTCGATGAAGAGCAGCACGTCCTGGCCGCCCTGGTCGCGGAAGTACTCGGCCATGGTGAGGCCCGAGAGGCCGACGCGCAGGCGCGCGCCCGGCGGCTCGTTCATCTGTCCGAACACGAGCACGGTCTTGTCGAGGACGCCCGACTCCTTCATCTCGAGCCAGAGGTCGTTGCCCTCGCGCGAGCGCTCGCCGACGCCGCAGAAAGCCGACAGGCCCTCGTGCTCCTCGGCGATGTTGCGGATCAGCTCCTGGATGAGCACGGTCTTGCCGACGCCGGCGCCGCCGAAGAGGCCGATCTTGCCGCCCTTGGCATACGGCGCCAGCAGATCGATGACCTTGATGCCCGTCACGTAGAGCTCCTGGGTCGGCGTGAGGTCCTCGATCGTGGGTGCGGAGCGGTGGATCGGCCAGCGTTCCTCGACATCCACCTCGCCTGCCTCGTCGATCGGCTCGCCGAGCAGGTTGAACACCCGCCCGAGCGTCACTTCGCCCACCGGCACGGTGATCGGGCCCCCGGTGTCGACCACCTCGGTGCCACGCGAGAGGCCATCGGTGCCGCCCATGGCGACGGCGCGCACGCGGTCGTCACCGATGTGCTGCTGGACCTCGCAGATCAGGGTCCGAGTCTCCCCGAGGATGTTCGTTTCGCCGCCGCCCTCGCTCGAGCCGTCCTCGGAGCCCTCGTCGCCCTCGGAGTCGCTCCCGGACGCCTCGCGACCGCCCGACTCGTCCTCGCCGGTGTCCCCAACGCTTGCCCCCGCCTGCATCGGCACCTGGACCGAGAGGGCGGCGTAGAGGTCCGGCAGATGGTCGTGGAAGACGACATCGAGTACGACGCCCTGGATCTCCTCGATCTGGCCGACGTTGCGCTGGCCGTCGCGGCCGTTCTCTCCCTGGCCGGAGCGCTCTCCGGCCTCGGCGCCCTCGCTCTGTGAGCCCTGCTCCTCCTCGGTCTGGGACCGATCCTCTTGCTCGGTGGTCGACTCCACGCTCGTCCTCCTCCTATCGGTCCCTTGAGACTACCCGCATCGGCTCATCCGGTGGTCGCTTCCGCGCCCGAGACAACTTCCATGATCTCCTGGGTGATCGCAGCCTGACGCTCGCGGTTGGCCTGCATGGTCAAGTCGTCGATCATCTCGTCGGCGTTGTCGGAGGCGCTGCGCATGGCGGTCATGCGCGCGCCGTGCTCGGACGCCGTCGACTCGAGCATCGCGCGGTAGATCGAGATCTCGACGTAGTCGGGGGCGAGCTGGCGCAGGATCTCGCCGGGCTCCGGCTCGTAGATCCACAGCGCGCGGCTGTGGTCGGGGCCTTCCTCGCCCCCCTTTCCGCCGGTGCCTTCGCCGCCCTCATCGGATTCGTCCCCGTCCTCCTCCTCGTCGTCGTCGCCGCCGAGGAAGTCCGCCTGCTGGAGCGGCAGCAGCGTCTCGTGACGGACGATCTGACTCATCGGCGAGATGTAGCCGTTGTAGAACATCTCGGCGCGGTCGACGTTCTCCTCCGTGTAGGTGCTCACGATGTGCTGACCGACCTCACGCGCGTTCGCGTAGGCTGGACGGTCGGTGAAGCCGCTGTAAGTCCCGTCGAGCTCATAGCCGCGGAAGCCGAGCGACGCGGCTCCCTTCGCGCCGATCACGTACCAACGGGGCTCCAGACCCTCCCCACGGAGCTCTCGAGCGCGGCGCTCGCCGGCTCGGATTATCTGCGAGTTGAACGCGCCCGCCAGGCCGCGGTCGCCGGTGACGAGCAGCAGCCCGACCCGGTCGATCGAGTCGTGCTCTTCGAGCAGGGGAATGTCAGGGAGGGACTGCGCGCCCTCGACCGCGCGGCGCGTCATGCGGCGAAGCGCGTCGGCGTAGGGGCGGAGCGCCTCGATCCGCTGCTCGGCCCTGCGCAGGCGTGCGGCCGCCACCATCTCCATCGCGCGCGTGATCTGCTTGACGTTCTTCACCGAGTCGATGCGCTCGGAGAGCGAGCTCGAGGAGGCCATGAGATGCTCGCGCGCGGCGGCTAGGCCGCCGCGCCCTCCTTCTCCTCATCTTCCTGCTCCTCGGACTCGTCCTCGTCCGACTCGGCGTCAGAGTCGTCCTCCTCGTCGCCGCTGCCCTCGTGCTTCTGGGCACGCTCGGACTCGCCCTCCTCGAGGTCGTTGCCCTCGGAGTCGAAGTCGGGGCCGAAGTCGTCGATCGCCTGGCCGACCGCGTCGCCGAGCTCTTTCTCGGTCTTGTCCTCCCACTCGCCGTCGGCGATGCGACCCATGAGGTCGCTCTGGCCGGAGTGCAGGCGGTCGAGCAGGAAGGTTTGAAACTCCCCGACGCGCGCGGCCTTGATGCGGTCCAGCCAGCCGCTCGTGCCGGCGTAGAGAATCGCGCACTGGTCTTGGGTCGTCATCACGTCCTGCTCGTCCTGCTTCAGGACCTCGACGAGGCGCTCGCCGCGGTTGAGCGTGGCCTGGGTCTCCGGGTCGAGGTCGGAGCCGAACTGGGCGAAGGACTGGAGCTCGCGGTACTGCGAGAGGTCGAGCCGCAGCGTGCCCGCGACCTTCTTCATCGGAGTCGGCTGCGCGCTCCCGCCGACGCGCGAGACCGACGTGCCGACGTCGATCGCCGGCCGCGTACCGCCGAGGAAGAGATCCTGGTCGAGGAAGATCTGGCCGTCGGTGATCGAGATCACGTTGGTCGGGATGTAGGCGGCGATGTCACCGGCCTGGGTCTCGACGATCGGCAACGCGGTGAGCGAGCCGGCGCCGAGATCGTCGCTCAGCTTGGCCGCGCGCTCGAGCAGCCGCGAGTGCAGATAGAAGACGTCGCCGGGGAAGGCCTCGCGACCGGGCGGGCGGCGCAGGAGCAGCGAGAGCTGGCGGTAGGCGTAGGCGTGCTTGGTCAGGTCGTCGTATATGCACAGCGCGTGCTGGCCGTTGTCGCGGTAGTACTCGCCCATGGCGGTGCCCGCGTACGGAGCGATCCACTTGATCGGCGCGGCCTCGTTGGCGGGTGCTGCGACGATGATCGTCCTGTCGAGCGCACCGTGCTCCTCGAGTGTCTCGGCGACGGAGACGAGCGTGGCCATCCGCTGGCCGATCGCCACGTACACGCAACGCATGGTCTCGTCGCCGCGGTTGTTGATGATCGCGTCGATGCCGATCGCCGACTTGCCGGTCTGGCGGTCGCCGATGATGAGCTCGCGCTGACCGCGGCCGATCGGGACCATGGCGTCGATCGCCTTGAGCCCGGTGACCATCGGCTCCTCCACCGGCTGGCGCATGACGACGCCGGGCGCCGGGCCCTCCGCGGGCCGCGTCGCCGTGGTGTTGATCTCGCCCTTGCCGTCGAGCGGGTTGCCCAGCGGGTCGATGATGCGCCCCAGCAGCTCGTCGCCGACCGGGACCTCGAGCAGGCGCCCCGTGCGCTTGACGGTGTCGCCCTCGTCGAGCTGCTCCCAGTTGCCGAAGAGCACCGCGCCGACGTTGTCGGACTCGAGGTTGAAGGCGAGGCCGGTGACGTCGTGAGGAAGCACGAGCAGCTCGAGCGACATGCAGTTCTCGAGCCCGTGCACGCGGGTGATGCCGTCGGCCACCGACAGCACCGTGCCGACCTCCGACAGGTCGGCGCCGCCGTCCTGGTCGAGCCCCTCGATGCGGCTCTTGAGGATGCTGGTGATCTCGTCGGGCTTTATCTGCATGTGTGGTCGCTACCTCTCCCGTTCTGCATGTTCGGACCCTGCCGTGAGCGTCGCCTTCTAAGCGGCGGCGCCCGTCACCTGTCTGCTCAGCCGCTCTAGCCGAGCGCGCACGCTCGTGTCGAGCACCATGTTGCCAACCCGGAGGACGATCCCGCCGAGCACGTCGGGGTCGACCCGCGCCTCGAGCTGGACGTCGCGGCCGGTCTGCTCCTCGATCCGCTCGCCGATGCTCCTCACGGTCTCGTCGTCCAGCTCGACGGCGCTCGTGATCTCCACCTCGAGCCGCTTGCGCTCCTCCGCCCACAGGGCGTCGAACGTGCTGCGCACGCGGAACATGACCGGCAGGCGATGGCGCTCGGCGAGCAGCTCTAGGAAGCGGAAGAACTCGTCGTCGGCGCCCTCGATGAGCTTCCCGAGCGAGTCCTTCTTCTCCTGTGCCGAGAAGTGGGGCGAGAACAGGAACACCTGCAAATCGCGGTTCTCGCTGACCGCGTCGGCGAACTCGCCGAGCTGCTCGTGGATCTCGTCCAGCGAGTCGTGCTCCTGGGCGACCTCGAACAGCGAGCGCGCGTAGACGTCGGCCAGGTCCTGCATGTCCTAGTTGCCCCCCTGTCCGTTCCCGCCGCCGCTCGAGCTGTCGGCTCCGGCGGGCGCGAGCCGCGAGAAGTCGACCTCGTCGAGGGCCTCGTGCACGAGCCGCTGATGGTCCTCGTCGTCGAGCGACTTGCGCGTGAGCTTCTCGGTCGCGGTCACCGTCAGCGTGGCCACCTCGCGGCGGATCTGCTCGAGCGAGCGCTGAGTCTCCCGCTCGATCTCGCGGCGAGTCGACTCCATCATCTCGTCGTGCTGCTTCTTGGCGTCCTGCTTGGACTCGTCCTCGACGTGGTCGGCCGCCTTGTGGGCCCGCTGCACGATGTCGTCGGCCTGCGAGCGCGCCTCCTGCAGCCGCTCGCGGTACTCGGCGAGGATCTTGTCGGCCTCCTCGCGGGTGTGCTCGGCGTGGTCGATCGACTCCTCGATCGCCTTGCGGCGCTTGTCGAGCCCCTCGGCGATCTTGGGAAACGCGTACTTGCGCAGGATCAGGAACGTGGCCCCGAACGCGAGCAGCGTCCAGATCATCAGCCCGATGTTGGGCGTGACGAGGAACTCCCCGCCCGCGGCTATGGGGGGCATTACTACTCCGATAGGAAGAACGCGATCAGGCCGAAGATGAAGGCATAGAAGATGATCGCCTCCGTCAGGGCGAAGCCGAGCCACTGGATGCTCGTGATCTCGTCGCGCATCTCGGGCTGGCGCGTGACCGACTCGATCACCTTGCCGAAGATGTAGCCGACGCCGATGCCGGGGCCGATCGTCCCGAGCCCGGCACCGACTCCGAGGGCGATTCCCTTCGTGCTCTGCGCGACGAGCGGAATGAGGCCGACAGCTTCTTCCATGTCCTTCCTCCTTAGTGCTCCGAGGTTGCCTCACCGACGTAGATGGCGGTGAGGATGGCAAAGATGAAAGCCTGCAGCCCGGCGATCAGCACGACCTCGAAGATGAAGAAGGCGATCGCGGCGGGCAGGGTGACGGCGCCCACCGCGGCGATACCGAGGATCACCGCGAGGCCTCCGGCCATGAAGAGGATCAGGAGATGCCCCGCCAGCAGGTTCGCGAACAGCCGCACCGACAGCGAGATGATGCGCACGAAGTGCGAGATGCTCTCGATCAGGAAGAGTCCGGCCTTCGCGAAGATGTTGTCCGGCGTCCCCGCCGGGATCCAGCTCTTGAAGTACTGGACCGGCCCCTTCGTGATGATGCCCTGGATGTTGTAAGCGAACCACACCACCAGGGTCAGCACGAGCGGCACCGAGATGTTGGCCGTCGCCGCGTAGACGGCAAGGGACGGGACCTCGATGCCGAAGATGGGTATGGGCTTGGCGGTGTTGGTCGGCAACGGCAGATAACCGATCAGGTTGGACACGAGGATGAAGAGGAAGAGGGTCGCGACCAGTGGGAACCAGCGAGCGCCCATCGCGCGGTCCATGTTCCCGAGCGTGAGCTGGCTGCGGGTGAGGTCGTAGGCCGCCTCGACGGCGGTCTGGACGCGATTGGGGCGGTCCTGCATGCGCCGTGCGATGTAGAGCATCCCTACAGCGGTGATGGCGCACGCCGCCATCACGAGTACGACCGCCTTGTTGATGCTCATGTCGATGGGCCCGAGGGGGAGCACGATCCACGGGTCGAGCTCGAACTCCGTGATCGGCGGCTCTCCCGGCGGGCCGGGCGGCACCAGGATGGCGACCGCGATCACCACGGCGAGGTAGACGCTGATCCCGATCAGCACCTTCCACTTGGTGGCGAGCCCGCCGGAGGTCTCGCCGTCCGAGGCGCTGGCCGCGCTCATCGTCGACCCCTGGATGCGGGCGTGGTCCCGAGCGGGCGCAGGATCGCCTGCATGGTGAAGGCGAGCGTGAACAGGAACAGGAACAGGACCGCCGCCGCGAGCCCGGCCTCGCTGTCGCTCAGCCCCACGGCGAATATCGCCAGGGCGACGACCCAGCCCCGGACGATCATGCTCGCGGCGGTGAGCCCGGCCGCGGTCCGGACGTCGCTCGCGGCCATGGCACGGCGCTGGATCAGCTCGCGAGCTCCTCGCTGGAGGATCCACGCCCCGGCGGCCACCGCGTAGCCCAGCATCGGAAGGCCGGCGAGGAGGAACAGCGGCAGGGCGACCACGAGCGCGCCGAGGTCGAGGTAGCGCAGGACGCGCAGGACCTTGGCGTCGTCAGAGAGTGCGGTAGCGCGAGTAGACAAGGGCAAAGCCGGCCCCGAAGCCGGCAAAGGTTCCGAGAATGAGGAGCGGAGCGAGCGCGTCGAGGAGGGCGCCGATCCCGGCCCCGACCCCCGCGCACAACAGAACCGTACCGAGCAGGAGGAAACCCGCCGTCGCGCCGCTCGGAGCGGGGCGCGCGGGCTGGAGATCGGTGAGCGGCACGGAGAGGTGTCTCGTAGCGAGCCGGAGGGCGGCGAGGCGGAGTGCCCGCGGCGATCTCCCGTTCGGACCGGCGAGTCTACATGAGCGCGGGCTTGGTGGCGGCTGCGTAACACCCCTCGTAAAGCCGTCCCTACTCCGACTTGTCGGCGGCGAACGTCGTCTGCCGCCGGAGGACTACCACGTTGCGCTCGTAGAAGACGGTCTCGTAGCCGCCCTTGTCGAGGAATAGGCGCTGGCGGTCGAAGTACCCGGCCTTGGGCCAGCGCGTCCAGAAGTACTCGGCGGGATCGGTCACGATGTACTCGGGCCGCTTCTTGTAGGCCCTCATTTCGAAGACCTCGGCCCGATGGGTGAGGTGGGCCATCATCCCGCTCCCCGTCAGCACCGAGGCGTCCGACGGAATCCGCGAGAGGGCGGCCTGGCGCGCTCGGTCCCCCGCCGAGGGCCGATAGAAGTCGGGGTCCGCCATGTCCGCGAGCGGGAACCTCGTGGCCACGGCGAGGTTCGCGACGGCGATCGCGGCGGCGCCCCCGACGAGTACGGCACGCCTCCTCGACTGCAACGGCCGCCAGCGGGCGAGCCGCGCCAGCGCGTCGGCCGAGCCCATGACGAGAACGGGGGCGATCGTCAGCGAGTAGTGAAGGTAGGGGGTCCACAGCCACGGATTGCCTGCCAGCATCCGCTCGAGCAGCAGAGGCAGCGCGAGCAGCCCGATCGGCGACAGCAGCGCCAGGCCGAAGAACGGGGCGAAGGTCAGCCCGATCGTGCCGGCCTTCGTCGAGCTCGCCCACCCCGGGCCCGGGTCGAACGTACCGCTGAAGAAGACGCGGGGCAGGCGCGTGGGGTCCGTGACGATGTTCGCGAGCGCGCTCGTGAGGTCTCGGCCGACCGCTCCGTACATCCAGTGCCGGTAGGCCCGGCCATCGACGAAGAGCGGCTGGACCACGTCGGTGTAGATCACGAACCAGGCGATGCCGGCGGCGGCGGTGACGGCCGCCGTGCGCCACTCCCTCTGGGTGATTCCCACGTAGAGACCTATGAACGCTACGACAACGCCCATGTTCTCCTTGACGAGCAGGAGAGCCAGGATCAGGACGGCGAACGTCCGCCAGCGGCGGTCCTCCACCGCGAGCAGGATCAGCCCGAGCAGCAGGGGTGCGAACGCGATCTCGTGGAAGCCGAAGGCGACCGCCGACGCGACCCCCCAGAACGACGCGTAGGCGAACGCCATCAGGTAGCCGCCAGTACGGCCCAGGCGCCGCCGGCAGAAGACGTAGACGGGGACGATCGACGCGGCGATCAGGACTGCCTGAGCGATCAGGAGGACGCCCACGTTCTCCCAGATCCAGTACAGGGGCGCCAGCGCGATCAGGATCGGCGTGAAGTGGTCGCCGAGGATGTTGTCGTAGCCGAACGGCGACAGGAACGTCGAGGTCGGCTTCTCGAAACGGCTGTAGTTCCAAATCGCCTGGTCGAAGATCGCCAGGTCGGTCCCGCTGTTGTAGTGGAGGTGGTTGAGGAACGAGAAGACCCCGTAGACGACCGCCGCCGCGGCGCAGGCGAGGAGCAGCGCGGGCTCGCGCCGGGCGAGCGCGCGTAGGCTCCTGCCTTCGCCGCTGACGGCTTTGAGCAGCCTCAACCTCACCGCCTGACGGGACCGGCTAGCCGGGTGGCGGCGGTGGGCTACCGGGCGGCGCGGCCTGGCCGGGGGGCGGCGGCGGCTCGCCGCCGGGCGCCGGCTCGGACTCTTCCTCCTCCTCGACGACGATCGTCATCGTCGGCTTTTGGTCCGCCTCCGTCTCCGTGTCGGTGATCGAGTAGTCGCCCTTGTCGTCGAAGACCTGACTGAAGGTCGCGCCGGCCTTGATCGGCCCGGAGTCGAAGTCGGACCCGGGGCCGTCGGTCTTCGTAACGCCGTGCTCGACGTCGTCGCTGTTGGTCCAGATGACCTGCGTCCCGCTAGGGATGGTGAGCTCGTCGGGCACGTACTGGAGCTCCGTGATGTCGACCACGACGCGCCCCTCCGACACCTTTCCGGGTTCGAGCGTCGTGGGAGCCGTGGGGCCGCTCGACGAGCCCCCGCCGGCGGGGGCTCCCCCGCCACCGCCCCCGCACCCCGCGACGACCAGAGCCGTCGCCAGAAATAGTCCCAGGTACCTCATCGACCGCATCCTTCCCCGCTTTCTCTCGCCCTCGGAGCCCACCGACCCAGCCCCCTTCGGTCCGCCGGGTGGCCCGGCGCCGCCTGGAAACCTAACCGAAAACCGCGCGCCGCGCGCCTGGGCTAGGGTCCGCTCTCGATGTGGGCGCAACGAGAGCTGCAACTTTCCGGCCGCTCCCGCGGTTTCCACGTGGTGACCGGGGAGATCGTCGACGCTCTGCCCGAGCTCGGTGGGCTCGAGGTCGGACTGCTGCACGTGTTCATACGTCACACCTCCGCTTCGCTGACGCTGAACGAGAACGCGAGCGCCGCGGTCCTGCGTGACTTCCGCTCCTGGTTCGACGAGGCGGTGCCCGAGGAGGCGCCCTACTGGACCCACCGCGACGAGGGGTCCGACGACATGCCGGCCCACGTCAAGTCCTCGCTGCTCGGCAGCTCGCTCTTCGCCCCGATCGCCCAGGGACGGCTGGCGCTCGGGACCTGGCAGGGCATCTACCTGTGCGAGCACCGCGACGGCGCCGGGCCGCGCACGGTGATGCTGACGGTGTGGGGTGAGGAGCGCCAGGGCGGCTAGCCGGTGTCCATCCGGCGCCCATGAGAACATACGTTCGTGCGCTGGGACAACCTGCGAACCGACGGCGAAGACGAGCGGCGACTTCCGGGCTACGCCGAGCCCGCGCGCGTGCGGACGTTCGACGCCCCCGAAGCGCTCGATGTGCGCTTCTACGAGGTGCGGGCGCGCTCGGCGCTGAACTCGGTGCCCAAGCGTTCTCGGATGCCGTTTCGGTGGACGATCAACCCGTACCGGGGATGCACCCACGCCTGCACCTACTGCCTGGCGGGAGACACACCGATCCTCATGGCCGACGGCCGTCCGAGGCCGCTGGCGGACCTGCACGCCGGTGACGCCGTCTACGGAACGACCGGACACGGCCGTTATCGGCGCTTGGCGATCACGCGCCTGCTCGACCACTGGTCGACGATCAAGCCCGCCTACCGGGTCACGCTCGCGGACGGGACCGAGCTCGTCGCGAGCGGCGACCATCGCTTTCTGAGCGACCGGGGATGGAGGTTCGTCTCGGGCTCCGAGCAGGGGCCTCTGCGCCGGCCTCATCTGACCCGAAGGAGCCGGGTCGTGAGCACGGGCCGGTTCGAGGAGCCGCCCGACCACTCCGCCGACTACCGGATGGGCTACCTGTGCGGCGTGGTCCGGGGCGAGGCTCGCCTCGGATCGTCCCCGAATATACGTACCGGCCACGGGGGCGGAGAGGCTCACCGCTTCGGCGTGGCGATCGCCGAGCTCGATGCGGCGCGGCGTGCCCGAGAGCACCTCGCCGCCTTCGGCATCCTCACTCGCCAGTTCGCCCCTGCGGCGGCCGGTGGGGCGGCGCGTGGGTCCACGGCGATCCGCACCTCGGACCTGGCCGACGGAGCTACGGCGAGTGGGTTGATCCGGTGGCCTCGCTCGCCTGCCGACGAGTGGTGCAAGGGCTTTCTGGCCGGGATCTACGACGCGGAGGGAAGCGGCGGTGGCGGCGAGGCGGTTCGCATCCGGGGGGCCGACGACCAGATCGTCGAGTGGACCGCCTTCTGCCTGCGCCGACTCGAGTTTCCTCACACGGTCGAGGGGACCGCGGGATCCCACGAGCGGTACGTCCGCCTGCGCGGCGGCCTCCCACAGCACGTCCGCTTCCTCCATACCGTCGACCCCGCGATCAACCGCAAGCGCACGCTCGAGGGAGCGGCGATCAGGGCTGGCGCACCGCTGGGTGTCAGGTCGGTCGAGCCGCTCGGGGTCGAGCTGCCGCTCTTCGACATCACCACCGGGACAGGCGACTTCATCGCCAACGGGGTCGTGAGCCACAACTGCTTCGCTCGCCCGACCCATACGTACCTCGACCTCGATGCCGGTCGCGACTTTGAGCGCGAGATCGTCGTCAAGGTCAACGCGCCCGAGCTCGTCCGCTCCGAGCTGGCGCGTCCCTCGTGGCGAGGAGAGCACGTGGCCCTCGGCACCAACACCGATCCCTACCAATGGGTCGAGAGCCGATACCGCCTGATGCCGCCGATCTGGGAGGCACTGCGGGACGCACACAACCCCTGCTCGGTGCTCACGAAGTCGCCGCTGCTGCTGCGCGACATCGAGCTCCTGCGCGAGTTGGCGGGGCGGACGAGCTTCCAGGCCAACCTGTCGGTGCCGACGCTCGACGAGCGCGCCTGGCGCGCGACCGAGCCGCATACCCCCCATCCGCGCAAACGGCTCGAGGCCGTCGCCGAGCTGAACCGGGCGGGGGTGCCGACGGGCGTGCTCGTGGCTCCGCTCATGCCCGGGATCAACGACGCACCGGAGCAGGTCGAGCCCATTCTCGAGCTCGCAAGCGAGGCGGGGGCGACGAGCATCGGCGGCGTCGCGCTCCATCTGCGCGGAGAGGTGCGTGGCATCTTCTTCGACTGGCTGAACCAGCACCGCCCGGACCTCGTCGGGCGCTACGAGGAGCTCTACCGCCGCGGCGCGTACGCCCCCGCGGACGAGCGCCGGCGCCTCGGCGCACTCGTCGCG
>JACCUC010000299.1 GCA_013812065.1 Thermoleophilaceae bacterium
CCTCGCGCCCGCGCCAGTCGTCGAGGGCGACGAGGCCGGCGACCCCGATCGCTACGTCGGTCTGGCCGAGGCGCCACGCCCGGCCGAAAGAGTCCGTGACGAGGATCGCCGGCGCCACCCCGCGCGCGGCGGCGACTCCGGCACGCAGCCGCCGGGCCGAGTCATCAGGGTCGAGGGGGAGGAGGACGAGCTCGTCCGCCGCCGCGGTGTTGGAGGCGTCGACGCCCGCGTTCGCGCACACGAGCCCGTGCCGGGTGCGGCAGATGAGCACGCCGCGCTCGGCCCGCACGAGCTCGGCGCACTCCGACAGCACGACCTCGACGATCCGCGGGTCCTTTCCGTGCTCGGCGGCGAGCGCTCGGGCGCGCGTTCCCGGTTCCACCTCGGCTAGCCGGACCGTGCGGCCCTCCGCCTTGGACACCACCTTGTGGGCGACGGCGATCACGTCACCGTCGGCGAGGTCGGGCGGCGCGGCCCGGGCGATCGATGCCGCCAAGTCGTCGCCCGCGCCGATCTCGGACAGGCGCCCGAGCGAGAGGAAGCTGAGGGCCAAGGAGGGCTAGGCCTCGGCTGCCGACCGCGGGTCGCGCGCAGGCTCGATGCGGGCCAGTGCGGCGCGGGTACGCGGCGCCGTGGTCGGTTCGGTCGCGCTCAGCCGCGCGGCGAGTGCGGCAAGGTCCTCTGGCGTGTCCACGTCGTGCTCGAGCGCCGCTATCCGCTCGACGGCGTGGACCACCCCGGCCGTATGCGCCGAGGCGACGTGGCGGGCGAGGCTGTCGGGCCCGAAGCTCGGGGCGAGTGCATCGGGGGGACGGAGGAGCAGCGCATTGGTCCCGGTGCCGTGGCGGTCGGAGACGATGGCCGCCCCGAGGCCCTCGGCAGCGGCGCGCCTGCAGAGTCCGTCGAGGTCGGCCGGCATGAGCAGGGGGGTGTCGCCGGGGAGGAGCACCACGCGGTCGTAGCCTGCCGCGACGGCCCGGGCGATCCCGATCGCGGCGGCGGGGGACTGTCCGGCCTCGTGGGCGTCGTGGAGGATCTCGCCACCGGTGCTGCGAGCCACCGCGGCGGCGCGCGCCTCGGCGGTGACCACCGCGACGCCGTCGATCTCGCTTGCCCGGGAGACGGCGGCGAGCACGTCGCCGAGCATGGCCTCGGCCAGCGCCGCGCGGGCGGCGGGGCCGAGCCGCGCGCGCAGGCGTCCCTTGGCGGCGTCGAAGCTCTTGACGGGGAGGACGGCGAGCGTTCGCATCGGGAGGGTCGCGGCGGGTGCGCCGAATCTAACCGCCGGAGAGGCTGCGGGCGAACTCGAGCGTCGCACCGGCCACCCTCCCGCGCGCCTCGGGTGTGTCCATCAGCGTGTCGATCTCGAGCGCCGCGACACCGCTCACCGGCTCGTCGGCCACCACCCCGTCGATCACGCCCGCATAGGCCTCGGCCACCCCCTGTGCAGTCGCCGCGATGCCGGCCTGCGCGCAGAAGGCCTCGGTCGGTCCCTTCACGGCCCGCCCGCCGACGAACGGGCTGACGGCCACGGTCGGAGCGGCGGCGTTCGCGATCGCGTGGCGCATTCCGGGCACGTTCAGAATAGGCCCGATCGAGATCACCGGGTTCGACGGTCCGATCACGATCGCCTCGGCGCGCGCGATCGCCTCTAGCACCTCGGTGGACGGGGCGGCCCGCGCGATTCCGCGCAGCTCGACCTCCTCGACCGGCGGCCCCGCGCCCGCGCCCGCGACGATCATGAACTCCTGAAACGGCCACGTGCGGCCGCCCGCGCGCACGTGCGTGCGCACCGGCTCGTCGCTCATCGGCAGCACGCGCGCTCGCGTCCCGAGCGCTTCGAGCACCGCCGCATGGGCCTCGGTGAGCCGCCGCCCCGCCCGCAGGAGCTCGGTCCGCACGAGGCACAGGGCGAGGTCGCGATCGCCGAGCCGAAACCACGTTTCATGGCCGGCGTCGGCGAGCGCGGTCATGACCTCCCAGGTGTCGCCGCGCACCCCGTAGCCGCGCTCGTCGATCAGGTCGGCGAGCCAGAGTGCGACCAGGTCGGGATCGGGAGAGACGTGAACGCCGTAGACCTCGATGTCGTCGGCGGTGTTGGCGACCACGCACAGCTCCTCGGGACCGACCACGTCGAGCATCCCGCGCGCGAGCTTGGCCCCGCCGGTGCCGCCGGCGAGGATCGCTACCACCGCGGCTCTTCGAGGCCGGTGAGCCGGATTCCCGCCGTGACCTTGTTGCGCGCGTTGATCGAGATCAGGAGCGGGGTCAGGCCCTCGACCAGGCGGGCGGTCTCGAGCGCGCCGGCGTTCACCGCGCGCAGGCCGGGGATGCGGTCGATCAGCTCGGCCACCGTGCGCTTGGAGTCGCGGACGTCGCCGCACACGAGCACGTCCTCGTCGAGCCTGTGATCGAGGTCCGAGAGCACGTGCCCGGCAACGGTGTGCAGGGCGCTCACCACCGTGACCCCTTCGGGCACCATCTCCCGGGCCTGCTCGGCCGCCGAGCCCTGGGGCACGCCCAGGAGCCGGGTCGCCTTGCCGGAGATCGCGGCGGCCATCGGCACGGTCGCGTCGACGAGGATCTGTCCCGGCCGCAGTGCCTCGCGCAGGTTCGTCAGGTTCTCGGACTGGGCGCGGAAGGGGACGGTCAGGAAGACGACGTCGCCGCGGGTCGCGGCCTCCGCGTTCTCGAGCCCCTCGATCTGGCCGTCAGGGACGCGCTCGCGCGCCTTGCCGGCCGCCTCCTCGGCCCGGTCGGCTCTCCGCGAGCCGATGATCACAGGTACGCCTACCCGCGCGAGCCGCACCGCGAGTCCGAAGCCCAACGTGCCGGTGCCGCCGACGATGGGGACGGGGGAGGGCATGGCGCGGCGAGCCTAGCGGGGGCGTGTGCGCTCTACCGCCCCGCGAACTCCGGTGTCCGCCTGTCGAGGAACGCCTTCGCGCCCTCGGCGAAGTCCTCCGACGAGGCGAGCACCTGCTGGGCGGTCAGCTCCTGCTCGAGCGTGGCCGCGAGCGCAGGCTTGGCCGCGGCGTCGAGCACGCGCTTCGAGAGGCCGACGGCGAGCGGGGCGCAGGCGAGCAGCTCCTGGCAGAGGGCGTCGGTGGTCGCATCGAGGTCCTCAGGCGGAGCGATCCGGTTGGCCAGGCCGATGCGGTGGGCCTCGCGGCCGTCGATCACCTTGCCGGTCATGACGAGCTCCTTGGCGACGCCGAGCCCGACGACCGCGGGCAGGCGCGAGCAACCGCCGACGTCGGGGAGGAGGCCGATTCGGGTCTCGACGAGGCCGGTGACCGCGTCCTCGGCGATCGTCCGCAGATCGCAGGCGAGCGCGAGCTCGAGCGCCCCGCCGAGGCAGCCGCCGTGGACCTGGGCGATCGTCGGCTTCGGCATCTCCTCGAGCGCGTTCCAGGCACGCAGGCACGCGGTGCGGAAGGGGCGCAGGGCCTCCGGTCGCTCGGACAGGGCCTGGAGTGCGCTCAGGTCCATGCCGGCCGAGAACACGGGGCCCTGCCCGCGCACCACCACGATTCGCACGGTCTCGTCGTGCGCAGCGGCGTCGAATGCCTCGCCGAGCTCGCGCGCGAGCTCGCGGTTGATCGCGTTGCGCTTCTCCGGGCGCGCGAGCACCACGTGGCGGATCCGCCCGCGATCCTCGATCTCGACGATGGTCATGTCATTCTCCAGGGTCAGGAGCGCGACCAACGGGAGGCTAACGGAGAGTGGGGGCGAGAAAATGCCGTCGGCTGCTTCTACGTCCGAGGCCACACCTAGCCTCTCACCCGGATTCAACCGATGACAGCCCAAATCACCATCAAGGCCCGCGACCTGGACACGGATACCAAGAGGGTCGCGACCATCGAGGTCGCACCCGCTTGGGAGCCGGAGGAGCAACGCCTGCAGCTCGCGCGGCTGGTCGAGGAGCATCACCCCGGCGCGCGCCTGCGCTCGTTCGCCGACGGGGCTGCGACCTTTCTGGATCGCGAGCACCTGATCGTGGCCTCCTACTCGACGCTGCCACCGCGGCCACGAGCAGCGAAGGTGCTCGAAACCAGTGCCCAGGAGCCGCTCTTCGCCCGGTGAGCCCACTCGCCGACGGCTCGAAGGGCGAGCGCTGAGCGCCTCCGACCGACAGCTCGAGCTCGCCGGAGCCTTCGCCAATCGCGGGCTCTTCTCGGAGCACTTCCTCCTCGAGCGGTTGCCCGAGTGGCCGGAGTTCGCGCGATCGGCCGACGGCGTTCTCTACGATCAGCTCCAGTCTCTGTGGAGGGGCGAGCAAGAGGGACTGGTCGGCGCTAACGAGGCTCAAACCGAGGAGCGCTGGGTGCGACCGGTGCTCTCTGCACTCGGCTTCGCCTACACGGTGCAAGCGCCGCTCCGCGTGGGGCGCGCGTGGCGCCAACCCGACTACGGACTCTTTCTCAGCGACGCCGACCGGCGGGCCGCTTTGCCCCTCGAAGGCACCGAGCGGTTCGCCCGCGCGGCCTGCGTCGCCGACGCGAAGCGCTTCGACCGCCCCCTCGACCGCCGTCGCGCCGAGGGTGCGCTCTCCGAGGACCCGGTAGCCCAGATCATCACGTACATCTCGGCCACTCGCTGCCCGTGGGGAATCCTGACCAACGGACGTCACTGGCGCCTATACGCCGCCGAGCGTGACCTGCTCGGAGGCGCTCACTACGAGGTCGACCTCATCAGGCTGCTCGAGGCGGGCGACGAGCACCTCTTTCGCTGGTTCGCGCGCTTCTTCTCCGCCTCGGGCTTCAGAGCTGGTGCGGAAGGACACTCACTGCTCGAGCGGATCCTCGCGGAGAGCCGCGCGGGGGCGGTTGCGGTCGGTGCGGCCATCGAGCGACAGGTCTTCGCGGCGGTGCCGAGTGCGTCCGAGGGGCTCTTGGGTGAGGAACCTCGCACCCCGACCACGCTCTCCGAGGCCTTTGACAACGCGCTCGTCCTCCTCTATCGGCTGCTCTTCTGCCTACACGCAGAGGCCCGCGGACTGCTGCCGGTCGAGAATCCGCACTACCTCGAGTACAGCCTGCGCCGCCAGAAGGAGCGCCTCGCCGCCGACCTCGAGCGGGGGCGGCGCTTCAGTCGCCGCTCCGACGACCTCTACAACGACCTGCGAGCGCTCTTTCGCATCGTCGACGAGGGAGACGACGCGCTCGGGGTCGCCGAGTACGACGGCGGTCTGTTCTCGGCCAGGCGCCACCCTTGGTTCGAGGGTCGCTCGGTGCCCGACGACCTGCTGGCGCCGGCGCTCGATGCCCTCTATCGAGTAGGAGGCGAGTTCGTCGACTACGGCGACCTCTCCGCGCGGCACCTGGGGACGATCTACGAGCGGCTGCTCGACTATCGCCTCGAGGAGCGCGACGGTGCGCTCGCGCTCGCCTCGACGTCGGGAAGGCGCGAGACGGGCTCGTACTTCACGCCTGAGCGCATCGTCGACCGCATAGTCGAACGCGCGCTCGGTCCCCTGCTCGATGAGCGCTCCGATCACGTCGCCGCGCTCGGGTTGAGGGGAGAGGACGCGCTCGAGGTGTTCCTCGGCGTGCGCGTGCTCGACCCGGCCATGGGGAGCGGTCACTTCCTGGTTGCCGCGGCGGCCTGGATCGCCACCCACATCGCCACCGATCCCTCATACGACGGCGAGCTGCCGCGGGTGGAGATCCAGCGGCGAGTGGCCGAACGCTGCCTCTACGGCGTGGATCTGAATCCGATGGCTGTGGAGCTCGCCCAGCTTTCGTTGTGGCTGACCACGGTGCGCCGCGGCGAGCCGCTCACTTTCCTGACCAACCTGCGCGTCGGCAACGCACTTGTGGGGGTCGAGCTCGAGGAGTTGCTCGCGGGAGGCGAGAGCCTCTTCGCCGAGCAGCTCGCTCGCGACGCCGAGGCGATCCTCTCGCGGATCGAAGGCATCGCCCAGGAGGGCAGCGAGCGCCCGGAGGAGGTGCACCGCAAGGAGGAGCTCGCCCTCGCCGTCGAAAGCCTGCGCGGCCCGCTCGAGCGCCACGCCGACGAGGCCGTCCTGCCCGCGTTCCCGGACGAGGCGGCCTGTCCCTTCCACTGGGCGCTCGAGTTCCCCGAGGTCTTCCTGTCGGCCGAGGGCCGTCCGCGCGACGACGGCGGCTTCGACGCCGTGATCGGCAACCCACCCTACGTTCGGATCCAGGCCTCGGGGCGCAGGCTCGCCGACTGGTGCCGAGGCCGTTACCGGACGGCGAGCGGCAGCTTCGACACCTACGTGCCGTTCCTCGAGCGCGGGGTCGAGCTGCTCGCGCCGCGCGGCCGGCTCGGCTTCATCGTCCCCAACAAGCTGATGAAGCTCGACTACGGCCGCCGCCTGCGCGACTGGCTCGCGCGCCAGGGGCTAGTCGAGGAGATCGTCGACTTCGGTGACGCGCAGCTCTTCGAGGGCGCGACCAACTACACCTGCATACTCGTGGTGAGCCGGCGCGGGGCGACCGAGCTCGTCTACCGGCGCGTGGATAGGGGCGAGGCGGCACTGCGCAACGCGCTGGCAAGTCTCGACGCCGTCCCCGCCGAGCGGTTTCCGCTCCGGGAGCTGGGTGGCGATCCGTGGGTGCTCGCCACCGGGGATGAAGCTCGGCTGCTGCGCTCGCTGCGGGACGGTGCCGAGCCGCTGGGAGAGGTCACGAGCGGAATCTTCACCGGCCTCCAGACCAGTGCCGACCCGATCTACGTACTGGAGGATCGCGGCGGGCGGGGGCCGCGACGGCGTGTCTACTCGCCGGCCTCGGATCGAGAGCTCGAGCTCGAATCGAACCTGCTCCAGCCCTTGGCGAGCGGAAGCGACGTCGACCGTTACGCCTTCCACCGCCTGCGTCATCTCCTGCTCTTTCCGTACCGCCGCGACGGCGCGGCGATGCGCCTGCTCACCACCGAGGAGCTCGAGGCGCTGCCGCTCACCGCTGCGTATCTGCGCGAGCACGAGGCGACGCTCCGCGGTCGCGAGCGCGGAAAGATGGACCATGAGCGGTGGTACGGCTACGTCTACCCGAAGAGCCTCGGCGCCCACGACCAGCCCAAGCTCGGTGTGCCCCGGCTCTGCGCCCATCTCCGCGCCGCCGCGGACCCGAACGGAGGCACGTACCTCGACAACGTCGACGTCAACGGCGTCGTCCCCCACACCCAGGGTCCCTCGGTGTGGTTTCTCGTAGTCTTGCTCAACTCACCGTTTGTTGATTGGGTCTTCCGCCGGGGCTCCGTACCGTTCCGCGGCGACTTCTTCTCCGCAAACAAGCAGTTCATCGCCTCTCTACCCATCCGTATTCCCTCGAAGTCGGAGGCCAATAGCCTCGAAGAGATCGGGCGGCGCCTGCATGCCCTCGCTTCTAAGGTGACAGACGAGCGCGAGGGCTTCCTCGACTGGCTCGAGGATTCGCTAGGAGCCCACGTCCGCCGTCTTCCCGGAGCAACGTCCCTTGCTCGTTACGAGGACTTCGAGCTCTCGCAGCTGCTGGCCATTCTGCGTCGCAGCGCTGCTCTCTTCGTCCAGGATCCCGAGGCGCGCGTGTTCCGCGAGCACCTCGCCAGCGAGCACGGCGCGAGTCGTGACCGCCTTCTCGAGCAGCGCTCGAGCCTCTCGGCGGCCGAGTCGGAGGCCGACGAGGCGGTCGCCGATCTCTACGAGCTGTCGACGACCGAACGTGCT
>JACCUC010000302.1 GCA_013812065.1 Thermoleophilaceae bacterium
CTGCTGCTGCGCTCGCCGCAGGCTCGATCGTGGCCGTCAAGGGGCTCGGCGGCTTCCATCTCGCCTGCCGCGCCGACGACGAGGCGGCGGTGGCGACGCTGCGTGCGCGCAAGCGGCGGGAGGAGAAGCCGTTCGCGCTGATGGTCGCCGACGTGGCCGCCGCGCGCGCGCTCGTCGAGCTCGGCGGGGCGGAGGAGGAGCTGCTGAGAGACCGCGCTCGCCCGATCGTGCTCGCCCCCCGCCGGCCCGAGGCGCCGGTGGGCGCAGCCGTCGCCCCGCGCACGGACGAGCTCGGCGTGATGCTCCCCTATACCCCGCTCCACCACCTCCTGCTCGCCGACGCGGGCGGGCCGCTGGTCATGACGAGCGGCAACGTCTCCGACGAGCCGATCGCCTACCGCGACGAGGATGCCGTGGAGCGCCTCGGCGCGATCGCCGACCTGTTCCTGCTCCACGACCGCCCGATCGAGACCCGCACCGACGACTCGGTGGTACGAGCGGTGGCGATCGGCGACGGCCCACGGCGCCCGCTGACCCTTCGCCGCTCTCGAGGCTACGTGCCCGCGAGCCTGACCCTGCCGGTTTCGAGCGAACGTCCGGTGCTCGCCTGCGGAGCCGAGCTCAAGAGCACGTTCTGCCTGGTCCGGGACGAGCACGCATGGGTCGGCCACCACATCGGCGACCTGGAGAACTGGGAGACTCTGCGCTCGTTTCGCGAGGGGATCGAGCACTTCGAGCGACTGTTCGCGGTCGAGCCGGCGACCGTCGCCCATGACCTCCATCCCGACTACCTCTCGACCGCGTACGCGCTCGAGCGAGAGGACGTGGAGCTCGTAGGCGTGCAGCACCATCACGCCCACCTCGCGGCGTGCCTCGCCGAGCACGGCGAGACCGGTCCCGCCGTCGGGGCGATCTACGACGGCACGGGCCTCGGGCTCGACGGCGCGGTCTGGGGAGGGGAGCTGCTCGCCGGCGACCTCGCCGGCTTCGAGCGAGCCGGGCACCTGTGGCCGGTGCGGATGCCGGGCGGCGAGCGGGCGATCCGCGAGCCGTGGCGGATGGCGTGCGCGTGGCTCGCCGAGGCGGTCGGTCCCGAGCCGGAGCTGCCTCGGGCGCTGGCCGCCGGCGGGATCGATCCCGACCGCTGGCGCCAGGTGGCCGCGCTCGCCCGCGGCGAGCTCGCGGCGCCGGTGACCACGAGCGTGGGGCGGCTGTTCGACGCCGTGTCCGCGCTGTGCGCGATCTGCCTGTGGACGAGCTACGAGGGTCAGGCGGCGATCGAGCTCGAGGCCGCGGCCGCGCCGGGCGAGCACGGCAGCTATCCGCTCCCCGCGCGAAGCTTGCCGGGCGAAGCGCTGGTCCTCGACGCCCGCGAGACGGTCCGCGCCGTGATCGACGACCTCGACCGCGGCGTCGCCGTCCCGACGGTCGCGGCGCGCTTCCACGACGGCCTGGCCGACGCCACCGCCGCGGCCCTGATTGCCGCGGCCGAGGCGCGGGACGTCTCGACCGCGGTGCTCTCGGGCGGCACCTTCGCCAACCGCCGCGTGCTCGAGCGCACCGCCGCCGAGCTCGTGCGCGCCGGCCTGCGCGTGCTCGTGCCCGAGCGGCTCCCCCCGGGCGACGGCGGCATCTCCTTCGGCCAGGCCGCCGTCGCGGCGGCGACGACAGCCCGCGGCGGCGTGTAGTCTTTCCCCCGACATGTCGTTCCCGCTCGACCTGCGACTTCTCCTTCTCCTCCCCCTGCGGGGGGAATAGCGCGTGGCGGCCGCGTAGCCGCATACCCACACAGGAGAACGCAGGCGAGACCGAGAAGGGACCAGACATGGCGAAGGACAAGCAGGACCGAGTACGCATCTTCGACACCACGCTGCGCGACGGCGAGCAGTCGCCGGGGATCTCGCTGTCGCGCGGCGAGAAGCTCGAGATCGCCCATCAGCTCGGCCGCCTCGGGGTCGACGTCATCGAAGCGGGCTTTCCGATCACCTCGCCGGGTGACTTCGACTCGGTGCAGGCCATCGCTCGCGAGGTCGAGGGGCCGGTGATCTGCGGGCTCGCACGCACGAGCGCCCTGGACATCGACGCCGCCTGGAACGCGATCCGCGACTCAGAGCGGCCGCGCATCCACACGTTCATCGCCACGAGCGACATCCACATCGAGCGCAAGCTCCGGACCACGCGCGAGGACGTGAAGGGGCAGGCGCGGGCCGCGGTCGCCCACGCGCGGGGCTACACCGACGACGTCGAGTTCTCGCCCGAGGACGGATCGCGCTCGGAGGTCGAGTTCATGGCCGAGGTCATCCAGATCGCCCTCGACGAGGGCGCGACCACGATCAACGTGCCCGACACCGTCGGCTACACCATGCCCGACGAGTACGCGGCGATGTTCGCCCGCCTGTACGAGCTCGTGCCCGACCTGCGCGAGGTCGTCGTCTCCGCGCACTGCCACAACGACCTCGGCATGGCGGTGGCCAACTCGCTGGCCGGGCTCGGCGCGGGCTGCCGTCAGGTCGAGTGCGCGGTCAACGGGATCGGCGAGCGGGCGGGCAACGCCGCGCTCGAGGAGATCGTCATGCTCCTGCGTACCCGGGCCTCGACGCTCGGCCTGTGGACGGACGCGAACACGCAGGAGATCGCCCGTACGAGCCGGCTCGTCTCGCGGCTCACGGGGTATCCGGTCCAACCCAACAAGGCGATCGTCGGGCGCAACGCGTTCGCGCACGAAGCGGGCATCCATCAGGACGGGGTGCTCAAGGAGCGCACCACGTACGAGATCATGGACGCCACCACGATCGGCCTCGAGCAGAACTCGATCGTGCTCGGCAAGCACTCCGGCCGCCATGCGCTGCGCAAAGCGCTCGAGGAGCTCGGCTTCGAGGTCGAGGGCGCGGCGCTCAACACCGCGTTCGCGCGCTTCAAGGAGATCGCCGACAAGAAGAAGAAGGTGACCGCGCTCGACCTCGAGGCGATTGTGTCCGATGAGATGCGCCAGTCGCCCACCGCCTACGGGCTCGAGTGGTTCGAGGTCGAGGCGTCGTCATCGCGCTCGCCGCTGGCGCGTGTGAAGGTGCGGCTGCCCGGCGGCGAGCTCGTGGAGGGCAGCTTCACGGGCGACGGTCCGATCGACGCCTTCTTCAGCGCGTTGAACGCCGCCACAGGGCATGAGGCGCGCCTGAAGGAGTACCACGTGAGCGCGGTCACCGCCGGTCGCGACGCGCTCGGCGAGGTCACGGTTCTGCTCGAGCTGCGCGGCTTCCTGGCGACGGGGCAGGGCGTTGCCACCGACATCCTCGAGGCCTCGGGCCGTGCCTACCTGCGGGCGCTCTCCAACGCGCTGGCGGACTCCCCGGTGGCCGAGGCCGAGCACCACCTCGAGCGGGCCGAGGCGGCGAGTACTCCGACGCCGTAGCGGAGGGGCACGGTGGACGGTGGAGAGAGGTGGGC
>JACCUC010000176.1 GCA_013812065.1 Thermoleophilaceae bacterium
CGGAGGCGCCCCAGCGACAGAGCGCGCGAAAGTACTCGGCTGAGCGTGCCTCCTCGGGCACGTCGTCCTCGCGCACGAGCGTCGCGTACACGGCCGCGCGCGCGGCGGCGAGCGGGCGCCGCGCCCACCACAGGTGGAGCTTGCGCGGGTGCGTCGCCGCGTGGCCGATCTTCTCGCGCTGAGCGACCTCGTTGATCGCCTCGACCGGAATCAGGTCCTCGATCAGCCGCCGGTCGTCCGTCACCCGCCCGCCTCCTCGATCGCCTGACCCGGCACGTGGTACGCCGTCACCGTCGTCACCTTCTTGACCCGGTCGCCGAGCGCTCGTGCGGGATCGCGCACCTTCAAGCCGCGCGGCGACCCCGAAGTCGCCCCGTATAGCACGTACAACCAGAACGAGTCGCCGTGACGATGCGCCGCGATCCACTCCGTACGACACAGCGACACGTCACCTCGCGCCGAGCCCCGGCCCTTGACCTCGATGCGGCGCACCTCGACCACGCGACCGCCCGCGTCGCGCCGCTTCGAGCGGATGTCGAAGCCGGAGCCGTCGCGCGCCGCGGACACGTCGTCGGGCTCCCAGCCCGCGTCGCGCTCCTCCTTCATCGCCCAACGCATCGCGGCGAGCTCGACCTCGGGATCGGATCGCATCGCCTCGCGCTCGTCGTCGCCGAGCGCGTAGGGCGGCCCGACGAGCGCGGTGCCCAGATAGCGGACGGGGCCCGGCCGCACCACCCCGAGCTGCTCGAACCCGGCCAGCTTCTGCTCGCGCTTGCGCGCGAGGTCGTCGAGGCGGCGCTCGGCGTCGTCGCGTACCAGGCGAAGGTTCTCCTCACCGCGCCATACGCGGTCATCGAGCTCGGCGAACCTTCCCTCGAGCCGTCGGCGGTGCGTGCTCATCGACTCCTCGAGGTACTCGGTGCGGATCCCGGCCTGGCCGCGGCGCTCGACGCGCTTCTCCTCGGCCTCGGAGTGCTGCACGCGCAGCTTGACGAAGTCGCTCGCGCGCTTGATCTCCTCGGGGCCCGGAGGATCGATCCCGGCGGGTGCGGCGTCGAACGGGGTGAGGTCGTGGAGCACGTCGGCCGCCACGAGCTCGAGCCCGTTCTCGCCTTCGGTCACCGCCACAAGCTCGGCGTAGACCTCCTCGGGCTCGCCGCTCATCGAGAGCCCGCGCACGAGGTAGGAGAAGAAGTGGATCACGTAGGGCTCGGTCGCCCACGGCGCGACGAACGGCGCTGCCGCACCCTCTACCGCGGACAGCTTGTGCAGCAGCGCCTCGCCCGTCGCCTTGTACAGCGGATGCCCCGGCGAGAGCAGCACCGCATCCTCGTGCTCGGCGCGGGCTCGATCCTCCTTCTTGAAGGTGAGCTTGCGGTACTCGGGCTGCGGCCGCTCGAGGCGGCGGACGGACTCGAGACGGTCGGGGGAGCGCAGGCTGGCCGGCACGTGCTCGATCCGCCACATGCCGTTGGCTCGGCGTTCGAGGCGCACCTCGAGCCGGCGGCAGGCGCGGCCAAAGAACTGCTCGACGTACTCGGGCATGAGCCGGCGCTCCTCCGAGCGCAGGTCGCGTTCGTGCACCCAGCTCACGTCGACGTGTTTTTCGGTCGCCTGCGCTACGCCGAGGTCTTTCTCGTGCTGCTTGAGCGACTCGGCGCTCATGGCCTGGATCTCGCGCTCGGACTGATCGACGCGCTCGGGATGGAGCATTGCCTCACGCAGGAGCTGCTCGAAGTTCACCTCGTTGCGGGCGAGCAGCTCGCCGATCACGTCGTACACCCGTCCGCCGAGCGCCGTGCGCATCTCCTCGAGCTTCTCGTGCAGGCGCGCGAGCAGCTTGCCCTCGACGGTGTTCTCGGCGCAGAAGTTGAAGATCACGCACTTCGAGTCCTGCCCGATGCGGTGAATCCGGCCCATCCGCTGCTCGAGCCGGACCGGGTTCCACGGCAGGTCGTAGTTGATCATCAGGTGACAGAACTGGAGGTTGATGCCCTCGCCCGCCGCCTCGGTGGCGATGCAGACCTGGCGCGACTGATGGAACTCCTGCTGGATTTGCCTGCGCGCCTCGGGCGGGTGGCTGCCGTGGATCGTGCAGGTGCTGTAGCCCCAGGCGCGCAGGTTGCGCTCGAGGTAGTCGAGCGTGTCGCGGTGCTCGGTGAAGATCAGCAGGCGTCCGCGCCCGTCCTCGAGCTCGCGTAGCTCTGAGCGCTCGAGGCAATCGCGCAGCGCGCCGAGCTTGCGTTCCTCGCCGGAGTCGATCGTCCGCTCGGCATGCGCGGTGAGCTGCTCGAGCGCTTGCACCTCGACGCGCATGCCGTCAAGCGTCTCGGCGACGACAAGTCCGGAGGCGGCGGCCTCTTGCTCCTCCTCGGTCGCATCCTCGAAGCCCTGCTCTGAATCGAGGTCGAGGTCGAGCACGCCGACCTCCGCGAGCTTGGCGGCACGCTCGGCCGGGGGCACCGCCTCCACCGCGGCGATCTTCTCGCGGATGCGCCCGGCTCGCTTCTCGAGGGAGGAGCGGATCGCGCCGAGGCTCGAGGCGAGCCGGCGCTGGAGCACCGTGCGGGCCAGGGCGACCGCGTTGCCGCGCTTGCCTCCCTGGGCGCCGAGAAACTCCTGGATGTAGTCGGTGACCGCGTGGTAGAGCTCGAGCTCGGGCTGGCTGAGGGAGAAGGGCTGGAGGCTGACCTCGCGAGGGACGAACAGGTCGGCGCCGTGCTCGTCCTTTAGGTCTTCCTTCTGGCGGCGCAGGAAATAGGGACTGTCGTCGCGGCCGATCTGTTGAGCGGCGAGGTCGTCCTCGGCGAACTGGTCGGGGTCTAGCAGGCGCAGGAAGTTGAAGAAGCGTGAGGGATCGCCGGAGTGCGGCGTCGCGGTCATGAGCAGTAGACGCTCGGTGCGCCCGGAGAGGTGCTCGACGAGCCCGTAGCGGCGCGTCTTGTGAATCTTCTCGCGCTCCTCGGTCGGGTCCCAGCGGCTGACCGCCGAGCACTTGTGCGCCTCGTCGACGATCACGAGATCCCAGTCGGCGCGCTCGAGACCGGCCCGCACCTCGTCGCGCTTGGCGAAGTCGATCGAGGTGATGGCGCGATCGGTGCGCCGCCACGCCTCGTCGCCGAGGTCCCACTTGACGCGGTCGGAGCTTAGGATGTCGAACTCCTCGTCGAACTTGTCGGCGAGCTCCTGGCGCCACTGGAAGGTGAGCGGCGCCGGGCAGACGATCAGCACTCGGTCGGCCACGCCGCGCAGGCGGAGCTCCTTGTAGAGCAGGCCGGCCATGATCGTCTTGCCGGCGCCCGGGTCGTCGGCGAGCACGAATCGCAGGCGCGCTTGGGGCAGCATGTGTCGGTAGACGGCGACGATCTGGTGCGGGAGGCCGCGCACGCCCGACATCGAGACGGCGAAGTTCGGGTCGTGGGCGAATGCAAGTTCGATGCGGTGGGCCTCCACGAAGTCGAAGAAGTCGTCGCCGGGGACGAGGGCCGGTTGCTCGTCGACGAGCTCGATGGCGCCGTTCTCGAGGTCGGCGCGTGCGAGCTGAGTCTCGTCGAGGCCGCCGGCGGTAGTGCGCACGCGGAGCTCGAAGAAATCGTCGCCGAGCGGGTCGGCGGCCTCGAGGCGAACGATGCCCGCGAAGTGGCCGGGCACGCGGACGCGCTTGCCGATGAGGTCGGTGACGGCGGCGGTCATCGCTGTCCGCGTCGCATCCTGCGGCGTGAGTCTGACTCCTCAGCCATTGGCGGGGAACCGTACTGAGCGGTGACGGCCGTCGCGCCGAGGAGATGAAACTGCCGCGAGCGACCCGCCCTCACATATCTGCACGTAGACCGGCTCCGCGCTCGATCAACCGAGCGCGCCGGGAGGCGCGAGCCACCGGTGCTCGAGCGTGCCGACGGCGGCGATTCGCTCGAAGTCCGCGTCGTGGTGAAGCACCGGAATCCCGGTCATCTCACAGGCGGCCGCGATTACCAGGTCGGTCACCGGCGTGCAACGATGCTCACCGGAGCGGGAGAGCTCGAGCTGGAGCGCACCCGCTCGCGTCCACGCCTCATCCCCGCAGGGAACGTGCCGCAGGATCCTCAGGCGCTCGGCGCTGCGAGCGGCCGCGTCGGGATTCGGCGCCCCTCGTACGAGCTCGAGCACGATCGGCGCGCACACCGCGATCCGCCCCTCGCGGACCTGGGCGTCGAACCACGAGCGCAGCTGCGGGAAGCGACGGTCTCGTACCCAGATCCAGACCCCCGTGTCCGCGACGTGCGTCGTCGCCAGCGGCGGCAGGTCAAGCTCGGCCATCGCGCCACGCGCGCAGGCGGTCGTGATCCAGATCGAGCTCGACGTCCCGCACGGCGTCGAAGCCCTCGAGCTCGGCTCGGCGCACGACCTCGCGCAGCGCGGCGTTGACGGCGACCGAAGGAGAGTCGGTCGCGTAGACCTGGCGCGCACGGTTCAGAGCATCGTGATCGATGTTGAGCGTGGTGCGTGCCATGATGCGAGTCTAGCGCACCAATGGTGGGCGAACGCCGCCAACGCGCGGCTCGGACTCGAGAAGGCGCGTCGGCCCCGCGGGCTCAAGCTGCTCGGCCACGCCGCGGCCGAGCAGCCCCGCTCCACCAGCAGCTCCGCCACTTGCACGGCGTTCGTCGCCGCGCCCTCGGCCGTTCCTCCTTAGGCCTGTCCCGCCCAGCGGCGGTCCACTGCGACCTTCGAGAGACGGCTGGCGCCCCGTTCAGCCGACGACGACTTCCGATACGAAAACGTCCTTGTCCCCCGAGTCGTCGGTCACGGTGAGCTTGACAAAGTAGCGGCCCGGCGAGGAGTAGGTGTGCAAGGCACTGCTTCCATTGGCGTGTGATCCGTCGCCGAACTCCCAGGACCAGCTCACAATCGATCCGTCGGAATCCGTCGACTGACCCCCGCCAAACCGTGCTGAAAGCGGAGCCTGGCCGCTTCTCGGCGAAACCGCGGCCGTCGCGGTGGGCGGAATGTTCCCGCCGTTCAGCAGCCGTGTTGTGATGTCGGTCTGGTAGTCGACGTAGTGGTTGTAGTTCCCACCCATCCACACGACAGACATGTCGTCGTCGAAGGAGCGCAGACCCCGGGGAGAGATCGGGCGGACGTTCTCACTGCTTGAGCCTGAGGTCACCGCCTGTCGCCTCCAGCTCCTACCGCCGTCTGGAGTCCGCCAGGTCTCGACCTCGTGCATCCCATTGACCTCGCGCGAAAGGTAGACGACCGAGGTATTCTCGTGGTCGAGCGTGATGCCGCCCGAGTACCACATCTCGCGACCACCTGCGATCGAGGCACCCGCTGGCGTTATCCGCACACGGTGCCACCTGCGACGGCTCCAGCGAGCGTACCAGTAGTAGTGCTCCCTGGCCGAGACTATCGTGGCATAGACGATCACGGGCCGACCAGCGCGATCAATCGCGATGTCGTGGATCCAAGCCTTGGTCTTCGCGGCATCGACCCTACTTGTTTCGCTCGGCGAGAGTGGGAGTTGAGACACTCTCCTGATCCTTCTGCCGTCGGCACGGTAAAAGGATCCGCCTCTGTAGCGAGCGTAGTAAATGTTGCTGTTCACGTTGGCCGGATGTCCTTGCGTGAAGGCGAAGTGGATCGTGTTCCTATCGTTCGAGGCGAACTTGATGTACGGGCGCTCGCCCGAATACCTGACCAGCGTTCGTGCGGTGGCCCAGGTGTTCGCGCCGTTAGTCGATGTCGAGAAGGTGGGCTGCCAGTTGCCGCCTCGCCAGAAGAGCCAGA
>JACCUC010000306.1 GCA_013812065.1 Thermoleophilaceae bacterium
CTCGGTGCTCGGCTACCTGACCGAAGCGGCACTCGCCGCCCACAACCGGCACCCCGCTCCCTCGCTGGTCCCTCCCTGAGCCGGGGAGGAATCCCGTTCATGATGGCGACACCCCCTGAACGGCTACCGGAAACCCCCTGATCGGAAGTTGGCCGGACCGGTGTAGGGGAGATTGTTGGTGGCTGTACCGAAGTCGGTTGCGCCGGTGGAGTGGGGGGTGGATCGTCACCGCCGATAACGATCACTGTGACGGCGCTAATGATGGCAGCGAGGACGGTGGCCCCGCACCGATCCACGCGGCGGTCGACCCTCTAGAACCGTTTCTTCCACGATTCGAGCCCACGCTGGTATTTTCGCCTTGGTCTGTCAGTGTGGCCTCCTTTGCAGCGCCAGTAGCGATCAGGTGCGCGGTGCGCTGGCCCCGGTTCACCGGACGCGTTGGTGAACAACGCGATTATGCTAGCCCGTCTGACCGAGAAAGCGCTTCCGCACCTCGATCGGCGTACGGAAGCCGTGACGCTCGATGAGCCATTCGCGGCTATATCAACGGGCGTAAGTTGGCCGTTCGAGAGCTCCGCAGACGCGTCCAACCGCCGCTGCGACGCCTAGCTCGCCTGTGAGCTCAACCTCGGCGGCCCTCGGCGCCTCGTACGGCGCATCTACCCCAGTCAGCCCACTCAGCTCCCCGCGCTCCGCCCGCGCCCACAGCCCCTTCGGGTCGCGCCGTGCGCACTCCTCCGGCGGCGTGGACACCCACACCTCGAGGAACGCCAGCCCGTCCGCCTCGTGCAGTGCCCGCACCGCGCCGCGCGCCGCGGCGTACGGGCTCACAAGACTCACCAGCGCCACCAGCCCCGCATCGGCGAACAGCCGCGCGACCTCGCCGGTCCGCCGCACGTTCTCGTCGCGCGCCGCCTGGTCGAATCCCAAGTCGCCGTTGAGCCCGTGGCGCAGGTTGTCTCCGTCGAGCAGGTAGGCCGGCCTCCCCTCGGCGACGAGCCGTGCCTCCAAAGCCGCCGCGATCGTCGACTTGCCCGAGCCCGACAGCCCGGTGAACCAGACCGTCGCGCCGCCGCGTGCGCCCAATGCCTCCAGGCGACGTTCGCGCGTCAACTCCCCGCGGTGCCACGTGACGTCCGGGCTCCGCGACGGGCCTGAAGAGCTCACCCCTCCGTCCCCAGCACCATCCCCGCGCCCACCGTGTCGTTCGTCGCCTCGTCAATGAGGATGAACCCGCCCGTCGCCCGGTTCCGCCGGTACTCATCCAGGTGCAGCGGCGCGCTCGTCCGCAGCCGCAACCTGCCGATCTCGTTCAGATCCAGCCCGCCGGCCTCCTCATCCCGATGCAACGTGTTCACATCCAACCGGTACCGCACCTCATCCACCACCGCCCTGGCGCTCCGGCTCGTGTGCTTGATCGCGTAGCGCCCGCCCTCGCGCAGCGGATGGTCGGTCATCCAGCACACCATGGCCTCGAACTCGCGCGCCTCCCAGGGCTGGTTGTGCAGGCGGCAGATGAAGTCGCCGCGCGAGATGTCCACCTCGTCCTCGAGCCGCATGGTCACCGACAGCGGCGGAAACGCCTCCTGGATCGGCCCGTCGTAGGTGTCGATCCCGGCGATTCGCGTCTGGCGCCCCGACGGCAGCACGACGACCTCGTCCCCCGGCTTGAACACGCCGCTCGCCACCTGTCCCGCGTAGCCGCGGTAGTCGTGGTGCTCGTCGCGCATCGGGCGCACCACCCACTGGACGGGGAAGCGGTTGTCGATCAGGTTGCGGTCGGAGGCGATGTGGAGGTGCTCGAGGTGGTAGAGCAGCGACGGACCCTCGTACCACGGCATGTTCTGTGAGCGCTCGACCAGGTTGTCCCCGTGCAGCGCCGAGATCGGGATGAACGTGATGTCGGGCGCCTCGAGCTTCGAGGCCCAGCTCGAGAAGTCCTCGGCTATGCGCTCGTAGACCGCCTCGTCGTAGTCGACGAGGTCCATCTTGTTGACCGCGACCACGAGGTGGGGAATGCGCAGCAGCGTGGAGAGGAAGGCGTGGCGGCGCGACTGCTCGACGACGCCCTTGCGTGCGTCGATGAGCACGATCGACAGGTCGGCGGTCGAGGCGCCGGTGACCATGTTGCGCGTGTACTGGATGTGCCCGGGCGTGTCGGCGATCACGAACTTTCGCTTCGGCGTCGCGAAGTAGCGATAGGCGACGTCGATCGTGATCCCCTGCTCACGCTCGGCGCGCAGGCCGTCGGTCAGCAGCGCGAGGTTGACGTAGCCGTCGCCGCGCTGCTCGCTCGTGCGCTCGACGGCCTCGAGCTGGTCCTCGAAGAGCGTCTTGGTCTCATACAAGAGCCGCCCGATCAAGGTCGACTTGCCGTCGTCCACCGAGCCCGCGGTGGCGAAGCGGAGCATCTCGGTCTGCCGATGGGAGGTGAGCACCCCGTTGCCGGCTGCGCCCGGCGGCGCCATCAGAAGTACCCCTCGCGCTTTCGGTCCTCCATCGCCGCCTCTGTCACGCGGTCGTCGGCGCGGGTCTCGCCGCGTTCGGTGATCCGCGTGGCGGCGATCTCGGCCACGACCTCGTCGAGCGTCGCGGCGTTCGAGCGCACGGCGCCCGTGCAGCTCATGTCGCCCACCGTGCGGTAGCGGACCGACGCGGCGAACGGCTCCTCCTCGGGCAGCAGCTCGACGAAGTCGCTCATCGCGTACAGCATCCCGTCGCGGGCGAAGACCTTGCGCTCGTGGGCGAAGTAGATCGGCGGGATGGCGAGCTCCTCCTCGGCGATGTACTGCCACACGTCGAGCTCGGTCCAGTTCGAGAGCGGGAACACCCGTACGTGCTCGCCCTTGCGGATGCGCCCGTTGTAGAGGTTCCAGAGCTCCGGGCGCTGGGCCTTGGGGTCCCACTGGCCGAAGTCGTCGCGGAACGAGAACACGCGCTCCTTGGCCCGCGCGCGCTCCTCGTCACGGCGCGCGCCGCCGAAGCACGCGTCGAAGCCGTGCGCGGCGACGGCGTCGAGCAGGGTGGTCGTCTGGAGGCGGTTGCGCGAGGCCCGCGGGCCGTTCTCCTCCCGCACCCGGCCGGAATCGATCGACTCCTGCACCGAGGCGACGACAAGCCGCGCGCCGAGCTCCTCGACACGGCGGTCGCGGAACTCGAGCACCTCGGGGAAGTTGTGCCCCGTGTCGACGTGCATGACCGGAAACGGGAAGCGCGCCGGCCAGAACGCCTTCTCGGCCAGGCGCAGCAGCACTATCGAGTCCTTGCCGCCCGAGAACAGCAGCACGGGCCGCTCGAGCTCGGCGGCGACCTCGCGGAAGATGTGGATCGCCTCGGACTCGAGCGTGCGCAGGTGGCTCAGCTCGTAGGCCATGGCGCGTAAGCATAGGCGCCGAGGGGTCCGGCGGGGATAAACCCCACCGTTATAGTGTGGAATAGCTCCGAGAGGCGTGGCGCCCGTCTGCGCTACGCCCGGTTGAACTGCTCGAGGGCGACCTTGTCGAGCTCGGCGACCCAGATCACACAGAGCGTCAGCTTGGCCAGAGCCTCGACGACCGCCGGCTCGGGCCCGGGCCACTCCCAGTCTCCCGTTTGCAACTCTGCGGCCAGACCCTTTCTGTGTCCCGCGATCGCTGGGTGTCCATCTAGGCGCAAGAGCGCGCGGCCTTCGGCGTCGATCCATGCCCTCGAGCCGTCGGGTGAGCGCTCGAGGACCATCGCCACGGGCTCGTCGTCGACGATCAGGCGACGCCCACGATCGGTCAGGTCGAGACTTGCTCGTTCGCGACCCTCCGGATCCCGGACGCTGCTCACGCGCGCGTCGAGCTTGCTGAAGTGCCAGATGCTCCCGGCGATCTCCCCCTCGTAGCGCGGGCGGAAGAAGCCGCGCCTCCTCACCTCGCCCTCGAGCTCCTCGCCGCCCCGGAGCTCGTAGCGGCGGCCGAAACGAAGGAGGAAGAGGTCGGGAGTCATCGCTTGGCGCGTCCTCAGTGCGCCACCCAGGCGTCCGGGTCGCGCGTGAGCGCCGCGACCTCCTCCGGCAGCTCGCCCTCGGCGAGATCGGCGAGCGTGACCGATTCGAGCACCGACCGCAGGCTCGCCCGTACCGCCACCCACAGCTGCTCGAGGGGTTGGGCGGTGCCCCGGAAGGTGAGCGCCCCCGGCCGCTCGCCGCGCACGCTCGCGAGCGGTCCCTCGACCGCGCGGACGATGTCGGCCACCGTTATATCCGCAGCCGGGCGGGCCAGCCAGTAGCCGCCCTCGGGCCCCCGCTGGCTGCGGACGATGTCGGACTGGCGCAGGTCGAGCAGGATGTTCTCGAGAAAACCGGCGGGGATGTCCTGTGCACCGGCGAGCGCGTCGCGCTTGAGCGTGCCGCCGTCCGCGGCGGCGAGCTCGACCGCCGCCCGCACCGCGTAGTCCGCCTTGGCCGTGAGACGCATGGGCGCATTGTCGCTCAGGCGCTGGTCGGAGCCTCCCGCACGACCCCGGCGGGAGTGGATCCCCGCTGCTAGCGTCTCCGGCCTTCCTCATCAAGTCACTAAGCAAAGTGGCTTAGCGGAGAGAGATCGTGGATCCCTACATCGTCATCTTCGGGCTCGGGGTCGGGGTGCTCGTCGGGCTCACCGGCATCGGTGGCGGCTCGCTGATGACCCCGCTCCTGATCCTCGTCTTCGGGGTCAAGCCGGTCACCGCGATCGGGACCGATCTCGCCTACGCCGCGGTGACCAAGACCGTCGGCGGCTTCAAGCACCTCCGGCAGGGCACGGTCGACGTCTCGCTCTCGACCTGGATGGCGCTCGGGTCGGTGCCCGCCGCGGTCGGCGGGGTCTATGTCCTCGCCGCACTCGAGCGAGCCGCAGGCGCGTCGTTCGACGCGACTCTGCTGGCGGTGCTCGCCGGGGCGATCCTGTTCACGGGGGTGATCACCCTCGCGCGTGCCCTCTTCTTCAAGGGGCTCGCCGAGAGCGAGCGCGACGAACTGCCGCTCGAACGCCGGCACAAGGCCGCGGCGGTCGCCATCGGACTGTTCGTGGGCTTCATGCTCGGCGTTACCTCGGCCGGCAGCGGGGCGCTGATCGCGCTCGGCCTAATCCTCGCCTTTCGGCTCGTGCCCCGACGGGTGGTTGGGACCGACATATTCCACGCCGCGATCCTGTTGTGGGCGGCGGCCCTGGCGCACCTCGTCGCGGGCAACGTCGACTTCGCCCTCGCGGGGACGCTGCTCGTCGGCTCGGTGCCCGGCGTCTGGCTCGGCAGCCACTGGTCGGTGCGCATTCCCGCCGCCACGCTGCGGACGGTGCTCGGGGTGGTGCTCGTCGGGGCCGGGCTCGGGCTCGCGACCAAGGCCGGCTTGGACGTGCCGACGCCCGTGCTTGCCGCCATCCCCATCCTCATCGTGCTTGCGGCGCTTGGACCGCGGCTTCTCACACGTCGCCGCACGACCGAGCCCGGGCTGACCAACCGGCCAGAAGACCCCTACCGGCTACCGCGCGGGCGGACGGAGTCCTAGCGCCCGGACAAGTGATGATCCTCCGAGCGGGGTAGGGTCTCACGACCCTCCTGGCCGCGCCACCACTAAGCTACCGCCGCCCATGTTCTCCAAGGTCCTGGTCGCCAACCGTGGCGAGATCGCCGTCCGCGTCATGCGCTCGCTCGAGGAGCTCGGCGTGGCCACGGTCGCCGTCTACTCCGAGCCCGATCGCGACGCCCCGCACGCCCGCCGCGCCGACGAGGCCTACCTGCTCGGTCCGGGCGAGGCGTCCGAGAGCTACCTCGCCGTCGACAAGATCCTCGACGCCGCGCAGCGTGCCGGCGCCGAGGCCATCCACCCCGGCTACGGCTTCCTCGCCGAGGACTCCGACTTCGCTCGCGCCTGCGACGAGGCGGGGATCGTCTTCATCGGGCCGCCCCCCGAGGCGATCGACTCCATGGGCTCGAAGACCCGCTCGCGCGAGCTCATGCGCGACGCCGGCGTCCCGATCGTGCCCGGCACGACCGATCCCGTCGATTCGGTCGAGGACGCGCGCAGCATCATCGACGACGAGATCGGCTACCCCGTGGCCATCAAGGCGGTGGGCGGCGGCGGCGGCAAGGGCTTCCGCGTCGCCGAGTCCGAGGACGAGCTCGAGGAGGCCTTCGAGGGGGCCGCGCGCGAGGGCGAGAAGTTCTTCTCGAACGCGACCGTCTACCTCGAGCGCTACCTGTCCGATCCCCGCCACGTCGAGGTTCAGGTGCTGGCCGACGCCCACGGCAACGTCGTCCATCTCTACGAGCGCGACTGCTCGGTCCAGCGCCGCCACCAGAAGCTGATCGAGGAGTCTCCCGCACCGGCGGTCTCGCCCGAGCTGCGCGAGCGGCTCGGTGAGATCGCCACCGACGCCACGCGCGCGGTCGGCTACCGGTCGGCCGGGACCGTCGAGGGATTGCTCCAGGACGACGAGTACTTCTTCCTCGAGATGAACACGCGCGTGCAGGTCGAGCACTGCGTGACCGAGATGACCACGGGCATCGACATCGTCCGCGAGCAGGTCAAGATCGCCGCCGGGGAGGAGCTCGCCTTCGGGCAGGAGGAGATCGTGGCACGCGGGCACGCGATCGAGTGCCGCATCAACGCCGAGGACGCCTCGAAGCGGTTCGAGCCCGGCCCGGGGACGATCGGCTCCTACCGCGAGCCTTCCGGGCCGTTCGTGCGGGTCGACTCGGGAGTCGAGGCCGGCTCCGAGATCTCGCCCCTGTACGACGCGATGGTGGCCAAGCTGATCGTCTGGGACGTCGACCGGGAGGCGTCGACGAACCGCATGCGCCGTGCGCTCGGAGAGTTCGAGGTCGGCGGCCTGACCACGCTGATCCCCTTCCACCTCGCGTTGCTCGACACCGACCAGTGGCGGCGCGCCGAGACCTGCCGCGACCTCGTCGAGGACCTGGAGTGGCTCCAGGGCCTGGCGCCGCCGCCGGACGAGCCAGCCGCCGACGAGGGCGACGAGGAAGAGGAGAAGCTCGAGCGCTCCTACGCGGTCGAGGTCTCCGGGCGCCGCTTCGACGTCAAGGTGATCGGCCCCCCGCCGGTGGCCGACGGGGGGGCTCCGGGTAGCGGATCGGCCGGGACGCGTAAGCCGCCGCGCCGGCGCGAGCGCGGCGACGGCGGACAGGGCGGAGGATCGGCCGAGGACCTGACCTCGCCGCTTCAGGGCACCGTCTTGCGCGTGGCCGTCGAGCAGGGCGCCGAGGTCGAGGAGGGGGCACTGATCTGCGTCATCGAGGCCATGAAGATGGAGAACGAGATCACGGCACACCGCGCCGGGACGGTCGAGGAGCTCGCGGTGAGCGAAGGTGGATCGATCTCGACGGGCGAGAGGATCGCGGTCATCAAGTGACTCGATCCGCCCCCCGACGTGGACGGGGAATCTCTTCGTAGCCGCTTCAGTCGCCAAGCGCCGAATACGCGGCAGCGACGGCGAGTCCGTAGACGAGGTGGTAGGAGAAGTCGAGCGCGACCGACTGCGGCGGCATCTGCCACACGGGCGGCGCCAGCCCCATGGCCGGGAGCTCGACGAGGCTCGCACCCCACACGAGCGTGGCGAAGGCGGCGCCGTGGCGTCGGGCCCGCGGCCGCAGCGACGCCTGCACGATCCCGTAGAGCGCACCCCACGAGATGCCGTAGAGCGCGTGGACGGGGTTGGTCAGCTTCTCGACCTGGTCGTCGGATACCTCGCGTTGGAAGACGCCCTCGATGATGCGCCGGCCGACCTCCCCGGGGACGTTGCTCGAGCTGCTGCCCATGGCCTTGGCGGCCGCGAGCTGATAGGCGGTCATGACGGCGGTACCGATGGCGCCGGCGGTCAACCCTCGGGCGACGGCGGCGAGAGGGGTGGTGCGGGAACTCGCCACGGAGCGCGGCCTACCCGCCCGGGAGGCGGGCAAACCGCAGCGGACGTAAGGGTCTAGAGCGCCTGGACGTTCACGGCCTTGGGACCCTTGTCGCCGGACTCGGCATCGTAGGTCACCTTCGCACCCTCGGCGAGCGAGCGATAGCCGTCACCCGTGATGCCGGTGTGATGGACGAAGAGGTCCTTCGAGCCTTCGTCAGGCGTGATGAAGCCGAAGCCCTTGTCGTCGCTGAACCACTTGACGGTTCCGGTTGCCATGCGTTTCCTCCGTTGCTTCTGTGCTGCGTACACGGAGGTGGCTGCTGACAACGACCCGCGGGCACTCGCACTACCTTGCCGAGCCTCGAGCCCGGCCGAACGAGAAAGACGGTAGCAGTGCAGGCCGCGATCGCAAGGCCAGCCCTACCCGCACACGGCGAGGTTCTCGGCGTGTATCCGCCGTTGGCGGCGGGTGTCGCGGCCGCCCGGCAGCGGCGGGCGCTCCTCTCCCCGCTCCAGCGCGTCGAGGTAGCTCACGTCCTCGTCGAGCACGCGTAGCGCGCGGGCGCGATCGTGGGGCGACCCGTGCCCGGGGACGATCTGCTCCGCCGCCTCGACCAACGGCGCGAGTCGCGCCAGCGTCGCTCGGTAGTCCTCGAGCGACCCGCCGGGAGAGATCACCGGAATCTCGACGTCCGAGAGGTAGTCGCCGCTCAGGAGCACGCCGGCGTGGCGGGCGAGGATGGCCATCCCGTCGGCGGTGTGTCCGCCTGCCGGGTGGAGCTCGAGCTCCTCGTGGCCGAGCTCGAGCCGCCCGGGGACTGGGAGCTCCTGGACGGCTCCGAGCTGCAGCGGCCGCTCGCGGCGCACGTAGTTCTCGCCGTCGACTTCGCGCAGCTCGCGCTGGGCGGCGCCCGGCTCCGCCTGCAGCCGCTCCAAGGTCGCCGCGCCGGCGCCGAGTGATAGACCGGGGAACGCGAGCGGTCCTAGCAGGTGGTCGAAGTCGGCGTGGGTGGCCAGCAGAGCCTCGATCTCGAAGCCGGTCTCCCGACCGAGTGCGGGCAGGGCGTCGAGCTCGTCCGGGAAGTACGGCGAGTCGACGAGCATGGCCTCGGCGGCGTCCTCTTCGCGCGCGCCCCGCAGGAGCACGGCGTTCGTCTGCCACATCCGGCTCGTCACCACGAGTGCGTCCGGATGCACCGCGACCACGCGCATCGCAACCGCGGTCGCCGGGGCCCGCGCGGCCTCAGCCCGCGCCGAGCAGCTTGACCGCCTCGCGCAGGTTCTTGACCTCGGCGGTCGGCTTCTTCTGGCCCGCGTCGAGCTTCTGGCCCGAGCGGTTGACCCAGATCACCGGAATCCTCTCCTTGAGGCAGGGCTCCACATCGGTGTCGTAGCCACTCGCGATGTGGATCCAGCCCCGCTTGCCCCCGATCCGTCGCGCGCACTCCTTGAAGTGGGCGGGGTCGGGCTTGTAACCCCGGACCTGCTGGGCGGTCACAACGAGGTCGAAATCGACGCGCAGGTGGCGCCGGGTGACCCCGAGCAGCTTGTCGTCGATGTTCGAGAGCAGGCCGATCGAGAACTTCTTCTGGAGGCGCTCGAGCTGGGCGTTGGCTTCGCGGAAGGGCGGCCAGCGCGGAATGCTCTCGGGAAGGAAGCGCGAGCGCGAGGGCTCGATGTCCCAGCCGAGGTCGTTGGCCGTGCGCACGGCCGTGCGCCGCATGACCTCGGCGTAGAGCTCGTACGATCCGCGCTCGATCTCGTGTTGTACGCCGATGAACAGCGGCACGAGGGCTTGGCGGTCGATGGTCAGTCCCTCACCGTCGGCTTCCTTCTGGAAGGCGTCGTAGGCGCCGTTCTCCCAATCGATCAGTGTCCCGTAGACATCGAGGGTCACGAATTTGACGTTCTTGGGGAGGGGCACGGGTCTCCTGAGGGTCGCGGCGAGGGGTCCGATAGGGTGCGCCGGGCTCGCAGCTGCGGGCGCGCATTCCCACATTCTAAGTCTTCGATGGACCTCCTCGAACATCAGGGCAAGCAGCTCTTTCGCGATCACGGCGTGCCGACGCCCGAGGGCCGCCCGGCGCAGACCGCCGAGGAGGCCGTCGAGGCCGCCGACGAGCTCGACTACCCGGTGGTGATCAAGGCCCAGGTCCTGATCGGCGGTCGCGGCAAGGCGGGCGGGATCAAGCTGGCGAACGACCGCCAGGAGGCGCGAGAGCACGCGGAGGCGATCCTCGGCATGGACATCCGCGGCTTCACCGTCCACGAGCTCTACGTCGAGAAGTCCTCGCAGATCGCCGAGGAGTATTACGCGGCGATCCTCGTCGACCGTGGCGCCAAGCGGCCGATGGCCATGCTCTCGCGCATGGGGGGGATCGACGTCGAGGAGATCGCCGAGCGCGACCCGACGGCGATCGCCCGGGTGCACGTCGATCCCCTCGTCGGCTTCCAGGACTTCCACGGGCGCCGGCTCGCCTTCGAGGCGGGCATCGCCGCGGATGTGATCCGCCCGACCGGAGCCCTGCTCGCTCGCCTGTACGAGACCTTCGTCGCCGAGGACGCGATGCTCGTCGAGGTCAATCCGCTGCTCGTGACCGAGGCCCGCGAGGTGGTTGCGCTGGACGCCAAGCTCACGGTCGACGACAACGCCCTCTACCGCCACCCCCAGACCGCGGCGCTGCGCAACCCCGGCGCAGACGACGAGCAGGAGCAGATGGCCCGCGAGCGTGATCTCATCTACGTCAAGCTCGACGGCAACATCGGCATCCTCGGCAACGGAGCGGGGCTCGTGATGTCGACCCTCGACGTGGTCGCCCAGGCGGGCGGGCGCCCGGCGAACTTCCTCGACGCCGGCGGCGGCTCGCGCGCCGAGGCGATCGTCGACGCGGTCGAGGTCATCCTCTCGGACGCCAAGGTCGACGCCGTCCTGTTCAACATCTTCGGCGGGATCACCCGCTGCGACGAGGTCGCCAACGGGCTCGTCACGGCGTTTGGCCAGATCGACGTGACCGTGCCGTTCGTGGTCCGCCTCGACGGCACCAACGACGAGGAGGGCCGCCGAATCCTGGCCGAGGCGGACCTCCCCAACGTCCACGTCGAGAAGACGATGCTCGGGGCGGCGGCCCGGGTCGTCGAGCTCACCGGAGCGGACGCGGCGGACGGGGCCGTGGACGCCCCCTCCGCTCCCGGGGCGGAGCTGAGGCGATGAGCATCCTCGTCGGCTCCGAGACGAAGCTCGTGGTCTGCGGCCTGACGGGCCGCGAGGGCAGCTTCCACGGGCTCAACAACCGCCGCTACGGCACGGACCTCGTGGCCGGGGTGACCCCCGGGAAGGGCGGCGGGGATGTGGAGGGGGTGCCGATCTTCGACACCGTGCACGAGGCCGTGGCCGAGACCGGCGCGAACACGAGCATGGTCGTCGTGCCCCCGCGCTTCGCCGCCGATTCGATCCTCGAGGCCGCCGACGCCGGCGTCGAGCTCGTGGTCTGCATCACCGAAGGGATTCCGGCCCACGACATGCTGCGCGTCTACACCCATCTGCGTCGGGGGCCGACGCGCCTGATCGGCCCGAACTGCCCGGGCGTCCTCTCTCCCGGCAAGGCCAACGTGGGGATCATCCCCGCCCACTTCTTCCCGCAGGGCGGCGTCGGCCTCGTGTCCCGCTCAGGGACGCTGACCTACCAGATCGGCAACGAGCTCGCCGGATGCGGCTTCGGCAGCTCGACGATCGTGGGCATCGGCGGCGACCCGATCGTCGGATCGTCGTTCATCGACGTGATCGCCCTGTTCGAGGGCGACCCCGAGACCGATCTGATCGTCATGTGCGGCGAGATCGGCGGCGACGAGGAGGAGCGAACTGCCGACTACATCGCCGAGCACGTGTTGAAGCCCGTGGTGGCCTACATAGCGGGCTTCACCGCGCCGCCCGGCAAGACCATGGGCCACGCCGGCGCGATCGTCTCGGGCTCGAGCGGCACCGCGCAGGTCAAGGCCGAGGCGCTCGAGGCCCGCGGTGTGCGAGTCGGGCGCACGCCGACCGAGGTGGCCGAGTTGGCGGCCGAGCTGTCGGGGGCGGCGGCGTAGCGAGCGTCGCCCTCGGCATACATCCAGCATGGATGTGTAGTCGAGGACGAAAATGGCCAGCCGCCGGACGCAGATCTGTCTCGAGGACGATCTCCGCGAGCGCATCGATCGGGTTCGGGCCCGGCGAGGGGGAACCATGGCCGACGTGGTGCGCGAGGCCGATATCTGCTCAGAAAATGACCGCTGAGGCTGTCACGCGGCTTTGGGGAGCGGTTCGAGACTGACCTTGTGGCCGAGCCGCTCGAGTTGGCGGATGGCACGTCGGCGGGCGCGGTCATCGTCTTGCTCTTGG
>JACCUC010000321.1 GCA_013812065.1 Thermoleophilaceae bacterium
GAACGGCTCGCTGACCGCCGGTGCCTCGCCGTAAGCGCCGCCCGCCGTTCCCACCCCCGCCTCGAACGCGAGCTCTGCCTCGGCGGGCCGCCCCGGCTCGAGCGCGGGCATCGACGCCGTGTCCTCGCGGGTCGCGGCGATGGCCTCCTGCTCGTCGGCGGTCGGAAAGCGCTCCGTCGCGTCGTCGGCGGTGGCCAGCAGCCGCTCGGCGAGATCGCGCACCTCCTCGAGCAAGCGATCGCGCTCGGACCAGATCCGCCCGAAGTCGGCCTCGAGCTCGCGCACGCGCTCCTCGGCGTCGGCGGTCAGGGCGCGGGCCTCCCCCTCGGCCTCGCGGATGCGGTCGTCCGCCGAGGCACGCGACCGGGCGGTGATGTCGGTCGCCGCCTGCTGGGCTCGCCGGAGGATGCCGCTCGTCTCCTCCCCGACCTGGTCGAGGGCGCGCCGGACCTCGGCGTCGGGCGATCGGCTCGCCTCGAAGTCTGAGATCAGGCGGTTGACCCGCTTGACGTAGGTATCGACCGCCTCGCGCTCGTACCCGCGCAGCGCGACCGGGAAGGCGACGTCGCGCACCTCGGCAAGGCGGGGGTCGTGCCGCGCCGCGTCCGGCTTGACCACGCGCTCGAGCGAGCCGGTCACCTGCTCGTCGTCGCCGCGCTCCTCGCCCGGCTCGCGGTCGGATGGGGGAAACGGCTCGGTGGCGATGTCGCGAGTATGAACCATCGCCGCGACCGCTACTACCCGGCTCCCGGGCTTAGACGCTCGCGGCCTCCCGAAACCGCTCCACCGCCTGCTCGCGCGCCCGCCTGTGGTCGACGATCGGCTGCGGATAGTCGCGCCCGATTCCGCTCGAGGGCTAGCCTTCGTGCCCGGTGACCGCAGAGATAGTCGAGCGCTTTCCCCTCTTCCCGCTCGGGCTCGTCCTGCTGCCGCGCGAGGTCGTCCCACTGCACATCTTCGAGGAGCGCTACAAGACGATGATCGGCGAGTGCCTGGATGAAGAGCGCGAGTTCGGGATCGTCTGGCTCTCCCAGGACGGCTTGCGCGAGACCGGCTGCGGGGCGAGCGTCGTCCGGCTGCTCGAGCGCACCGAGGACGGACGAATGAACATCCTCGCCGAGGGCACGCGGCCGTTTCGCCTGCTGCGCCGGATCGACGACCTCGTCTACCCAGCCGGCGACGTCGAGCTGCTCGACGACGAGGGCGCAGCCGCCGCGATCGACCCCGAGCTGCTTGCTGCGGCGCGTGATCGCTACGCCGACCTCGTCGACCGCGCGACCGACACGCGCCCCGAGCCCTTGGATCTCACCGAGCTCGACGCCTACGGGATGGCGGCGACGGTCGACTTCGAGCTTGCGGCGAAGCAGGAGCTGCTCGAGCTGCGCGACGAGGAAGCTCGTCTGCGCCGCGTCCGCGAGCTCTTCGACCTCACGCTCGCGCGACTCGACTACGCCGAGCGCGCAGGCGAGCTAGCACGCACGAACGGCCGCGCCCGCCCCGGGCGCCCGTAGCCCTAACGCGCGCTCCAGAGTTTTCGTCGATCGCCGGTTTCACGGCCGGAAACCCAGGGTAAACGGCCCGTTGAGCAAACCCTGTACATTCTGTTGGAGTCGACGTCTATGCACCTCAACGGCCACCATCCCCTCGACGACGCGTATCGTCTCTACTCCTCGCGCGCCTTCGCCGCCGCCATGCGAGTGCTGCGCGAGCCTGCGGCCGCAGAGGACGTCGTCCAGGATGTCTTCATCAGCCTGTGGCGAAACCCCTCGCAGTTCGATCCGAGCCGGGGATCGCTGCCGTCATACATCTCGATGCTTGCCCGCAGCCGAGCGCTCGACCGCTGGCGCTCCCAGGCGGCCCACGACGCCGCGCTCGAGCGCGAGGCCCGCGCCCAAGGGCCCCGGGAGCGTACGACCAGCCCCGGCGCCGACGAGCCCGCCCTCGAGCGCGAGCGCTCGCGTCAGGTCATGACCGCTCTCGACTCGCTTCCCTACAGCCAGCGCGAAGCGGTCCTGCTCGCCTTCGGGCGTGGCCTCACGGCCCGCGAGATCGCCCGCGTGGCCGACATCCCGCTCGGGACGGCAAAGAGCCGCATCCGCCTCGGCCTCCAAAAGGCGCGCGAGTCGCTCGAGGCGGCCGCCGCGTGAGCGGGCCACATCCCGCGAGACCGCTTTCGATAGGCGACGTGTCCGAGCAGACCGGCCTCGCCGAGGCCACCCTGCGCATGTGGGAGTCACGCCACGGCTTTCCGCGTCCGGAGCGCCTGGCGAGCGGTCACCGACGCTACTCCGAGCGGGACGTCGAGCTGCTTCGTCAGGTGCTCGAGGAGCGCTCGCGCGGACTCTCGCTCAAGGCGGCTGTCGATCGCGTCGTGCGCGCCGGCGACGAGCCCGAGTGCTCGCTGTTCGCGGGTCTGCGCCGCCGCCGGCCCGAGCTGAGCGCCCACCTGATGGGCAAGCGGTCGGTGGTCGCCCTCAGCCACGCGATGGAGGACGAGCTGGTCGTCCGAGCTGAGCGCGCCGTCCTCTTCGGCGGCTTCCAGCGGGAGCGATGGTACCGCCGCTCCGAGCAGCGTTGGAGAGAGCTCGCGCGCACCGCCGAGTACGCGGTCGTGCTCGCCGACTTCCCCCGCGCTCGACGCCCTCGTGGGGCCCCGGTCGAACTGCCGCTCGACGGCTCGGACCCGCTCCGGCGCGAATGGGTGCTCGTCTGCTCGGCTCCGCGCTTCGCCGCCTGCCTCGCCGCCATCGAGCGCCCCGGCCAGCACGACTGCCCCGACCCCGAGCGCGACTTCGACACCCTCTGGAGCGTCGAGCCCGAGATCGTCCACGAGGCGGCGCACATCTGCTGCGAGCTCGTGGCCCGGCCGGCCCCCAAGCTCAGCCGCCAGATCAAGCACCACCTTGACCGCGTGCCCGCGCGGGGCGACCATCGCTTCGACGTGGCCGCCGCGGTGACGAGCCGGATGGTCGCCTACCTCGGCGCCGCCGGGCGCCGAGCGTCCCGGCCGGCCGCGCGCCGCGACCCCTAGTAAGGGGCTTCTTCGTCGGGTCCGACCATGAGCGTCACCGGGCCGAGCCGTACCGCGAGCACCGTCCGATCCGCGTTCCATTCAGCCGTCGCGAAGTCACGCTCGGCGAGGAAGAACCCGGCGCTGGCGTCCTCGGCAGTCCGGAAGTAGAAGAACTCTCCCTCTCCCGGATCGCGCGCTTGCCGCGGGGCGCTGAGATCTCGACCCTGCCGGAGCCGGCCTCGGAACGTGCACACCATGACGCCGCGATCGGTGATGAAGGCCGAGACGCGCACCGGGCTGTCGAGCATCGCGAGCAACTCAGTGAGCGCCTCCTCGAAGTTCAAGCGCGCAATGATCGCGTGCTGCGACGATCCGGTCATCGCGGACCCGCCCTCCTCTCCATTGCGCGTGGCGGGTCGCGCTCACGAAGGGCGCGTCGCCGCCGGCATAGTCGAGAGGGCGGTTGCGCGCGCCGGCCCGTACCGACCGCGATCCGGTATAACGATTCCCTCACAAAGAGTAAGGGGGACGAGTCCATGAAGGTGTACCACCCCAAGGCGAAGACGAGCGTTGAGACGATCAGGCGGTTCGGGGAGCTCGCCGATCGCGGTGGTGATGCCGGCGTCGCTGCGGAGGCATGGGCGAACGCCGGGTTCGACGACTCGATGACCGCTCGATGGCTCGAGGCGCGGTGCTTCGACCCCGACGCGGCGCGCGCGCTGACAGACCTCGGGGTCAACCCGGAGCAGGCGGCCGTGCGCACCCCCGATGGCGGTGACTATCTCGACACCGTCGGGTACAAGGTCGCCAACGGTGACCTGACAGCTGGTGGGGGACACGCCCGGAGCCTGTCAAGCCGATGACGTGACCGCCGGGATCGCTCCGGAGTCGGCGGCCCCCGAAACGGACGTCTCCTTCCCCGAGCTCCGGGACCGTTGAGCGCGGCTCGGCTAGCGCCGGGCTTTTTCTTCAGTAGCGGGGGCGGGATTCGAACCCGTATCCCCGACGCTCGGCTACCGCTTCGTCGAGGTCGTTGAGCTACGGCCGGCAGCTCGCTCCGCTCGCCAGTCGCGAGCACGGGTGCTCGCTCCACGAGAGCGCGCCAAGCGGGGCGGTTCCGGTCCCGTGACCGTCGCTCTCAAAGGGCGAGGATGAGCGCGAGCGCGTCATCGAGGGCGCGCAGCTCGCTCGCCTCGAGACGCCCCGCCGATCGGCCGAGGCGCTGGGAGTCCACCACGGTCACCTGCTCGACCAGGATCCGCGTCTGATTCCTCTCGAGCATGATAGCCGGCCGAAAGCTCGCCGGGATCGCCCTCGTCGACGTCGGCGCAACCAGCGTCGTGCTGAGATCGAGGAACTCATCGGCCTGCACGATCACCGCATAGCGGGCTCCGCGCTGCTCGTGCCCGCGCGCGCCGCGACGTGGCGGCAGCCGGAAGACCTCGCCCCGAACCACGTCAATCCACCGGCGGCGGTGCCAGCTCGCCTAGCTGCTCGCGGATGATGCGCATCTCCTCGCGGTCGCCGGGGTCGGCCGCCCCGCGCCTCACCTCGTCGCGGATCGCGGAGCGCACTCTCCGCCGGGCCGCCGCCTCGCGCAGCGCCGTACGCACCGCCTCCGAGTCGGTCAACCCCCCTGTACGGACCAACTCGAGTGCAGCCGCGGATGCCTCGTCGAGGCGGACGTGGAGGGATCGCGTCACCCTAGGATTGTAGCATGATCTGTGCTACAGACCCCCGCTACCCCGCAAGCGCGCATGAACGTGAGCTCGTGATCGAAAAAGGGGTGGGGATCTGCTGGCTGTTGGTGTCCGCCGGTGGTCAGGCGCCGCGGCGCGATGTCCGTGACCATGGCGGCCAAGGAAGCCACGCCCAGCAGGGGAGGAGGTTCGAGAGCTCACCGCAGCCTGAGCAGCTGAGCGTCCGACCGACGAGGTGAGCGCTCTCCTCTTACACCAGGTCCTGGGACTTGACTACCATGGATCGGTACCCGAGATCCTGACCGCGGGCTTTCCCGCGCGCGGCAAGCGGCGCGAGCGGGTGGCCGCGGCGATCGCGGTCACGCTCGACTTTCGCACGTTTTCGCGAATGGGCTGACGGACCGGATCACGCGGCGACCTCGAGGCGCCCGCGCGCGGAGCGGTTTGCTCGAATATACCGAAACAGGTATAGTGACTCTCGTGTTCGAGCTGGGCGAGATGATCCGTCGCGCTCGCGCCAGCGCGGGACTCTCTCAAGCCGAGCTCGCCGAGCGCGCGAGCACCTCTCAGCCCGCCCTCGCCCGCTACGAGACGGGGGCGGCCCTTCCAACGCTGCCGACGCTCGAGCGGCTTCTGTCGGCATGCGGGCGACGCTTGCAGATCCGCGCCGTTCGGGGAACCGAGCCGTCACCGGCGAGCACATCGGTGCGGGGTCAGCTCGGCCCCCACGCACGGGAGCTGCGCCGACAGCGGCGACGCCTGCTCGACGCGGCGCGCCAGCGCGGTGTGCGCAGAGTTCGGGTGTTCGGGTCGCTGGCCCGCGGCGAGGAGGTGCCCGGCAGCGATATCGACCTCCTCGTCGACCTCGAGCCGGGCAGAACCCTGCTCGACCTCGCCGCCTTCCGCCGCGAGGCCCAGGGAATCCTGGGTGTCCCCGTCGACGTCGCGACCCCGGACATGCTCAAGGAGCGCATCCGGGCGGAGGTCGAGATCGAGGCGACGCCGCTGTGAGCCGGAGCGAACAAGAGCGCCTGCGAGACATCAAGGACGCGATCGTCGCGATCCACGGTCATCTCGCACGGGCTCGGGAACAGCCGGAAGCCGGGGATGAGGCCCTGCTGCACGACGCGCTTCTCTTCCAGTTCGTGGTCATAGGCGAGGCCGTGAAGAACCTGGCGCCCGAGACACGGGATTCGGAACCTGAGATCCCCTGGGTGGACGTCGCCGGGCTGCGCGACCTGATTGCCCACGAGTACTTCAGCATCGAGATCGACCGAGTCCTCGCGATCGTCGAGCGCGATCTGCCGCCCCTCGAACGAGCGATCGACCGGCTGCTCAACGAGTGACGACCGGTTCGGGCGGCC
>JACCUC010000328.1 GCA_013812065.1 Thermoleophilaceae bacterium
GCGCCGGCGCGAGCCGCGCGAGCGGCGTCGAGGGGACGGCGAGCTGCGCCGCCGGGTGGTCTGGGGGGTCCCCGCCGCGGTGCTGGCGATCTTCATCGTCGCCCAGGGCGGGCTCTGGTTCGCGCTCGGGATCTCCGCGCTCGGCGTGATCGCGCTCCACGAGCTCTACTCGATGACCCGCTCGGTACGCCCGGTCGACCTCGCGGGCTTCCTCGCGGTCGTCGGGATCGTTCTCGCCGCGTTGTTCGGCGAGCCGTTCCACGCCGTTCTCGCGCTCGCCTGCGCGTTCCCGCTCACCTATGCGCTCGCGGTGGCACGACCGTGGCGCGAGCAGGTCTCCTGGGCAGTGGCGGTCACGCTCTTCGGGGTGCTGTGGGTCGGGCTGCCGCTCGCCCACGCCGTCTTCCTGCGCGAGAGCGTGCACGGCGGGGCGCTTGTCCTCGACGCCCTGATCGGCACGTTCGTCGGCGACAGCATCGCCTACTCGGCGGGCAGGGCGTGGGGCCGGCGCAAGCTCGCGCCGCGCATCTCCCCCAACAAGACCGTGGAGGGGCTCCTCGCGGGAATCGTGGGCGGCACGCTCGCCTTCTGGCTGTTCGAGACCTCCTACCAGGAGTTCATGACCGGGGGCCAGGCGCTCCTGATCGGGCTCGGCGTCGCCCTCGCCGCGCCCCTCGGCGACCTGTTCGAGTCGCTCGTCAAGCGCGACCTCGACGTCAAGGACACCGGCGGCTTCTTCGGTCCCCACGGCGGCGTCCTCGATCGCCTCGACGCGGTCTTCTTCAGCGTGCCCGTGGCCTACTACATGAGCCTCGCCGTTCTTTGATCACCGGAGGCCTCCTCTCGGAGGACCAGCTCCGCGACCGCGTCGCCAGGCTCGCGGCCTTCGACCGCCTGGGAGACTGAGGGCATCTTCAATCCGCTGCTCCTCCCGCCGCGGCTCCTGGCCCGCGCCCTCGATGACCTGCACCAGCTCGCGGTTGCCACCCGGATGCTGGCCGACGCCGCGCACGATCACGAGCCCGAGGGTGCCCTGGCCGGCGCGCTCGACGACCTGCGAAGCCTCGCCGAGCTCGCACGCACGGTGCCCGATACCGAGCGTGCGCTCACCGAGCGGCTCGAAGCGCTCGACCGGCGCGCCGGTGAGGTCCTCGAGGCCGCCGAGGTCCTGGGCGAGCTCGGTGATCGGATCGAGGCCGCGGTCGCGCTCGGAAAGCGCATCGAGGGTCAGGCCGAGTCGATCTCGCGCGCGGGGGAGCGGCTCGACTCCCGCGCCGACTCGATCCTGGTCGCCGCCGACCGCTTCGAAAGCTCCTCGGCGAAGATCCTCGCGGTGGGCGAGCGGCTCGAGGCCGGGCTGCCGTCGGTGAACCGCATCGGCGACTCGATCGACGACCTGGGCCGTGCCGCTACGACCCTCGCGGCCGCCGTCGAGCCGCTCCAGGGGCTCGCCGAGCGCTTCGGTGCGATCGCCGAGCGCCTGCCGGGCCTCACGCGCCCCCGTTCCGTGCGCCCCGAGCCGACCGAGCCGCCACGCTCGTAGAGGGCCGGCGCGGGCGCGAGCCGCGCCTACACTCGTCGGGGTGAAGCGGGTCCTCATCCTCGGCTCGACCGGGTCGATCGGCGAGCAGGCGCTCGACGTGATCGCCCGAAGCGACGAGCTCGAGGTCGCCGGCCTCGCCGCGCGCTCGAGCTTCGAGCCGCTGCTCGCTCAGGCGCAGCGTCTCGGCGTCGAGCGGATCGCTCTCGCCGACGAGCGCGCCGCCGCCCGCGCCTCCGAGGCCTGGACCGCCGGGACCGTTCTCTCGGGCGCCGAGGGCCTCGTCCGCCTGGTCACCGAGTGCGAGTGCGACGTGGTGCTCAACGCGCTCGTCGGCTCGGCCGGCCTCGGGCCGACGGTGGCGGCGCTCGGAGAGGGTATCGACCTCGCGCTCGCCAACAAGGAGAGCCTCGTGATCGGCGGCGAGCTCGTGACGACCCTCGCCGAGGCGACCGGAGCCCGGATCCTCCCGGTCGACTCCGAGCACTCGGCGTTGTGGCAGCTCGTCCGCGGCGAGCGTGCCGGAGCGATCGAGCGGCTCGTGCTCACCGCCTCGGGGGGTCCCTTTCGCGGGCGGACGGCGGCGGAGCTCGCCGCGGTGGGGCCGGCGGAGGCGCTCGTCCACCCGACCTGGGAGATGGGCGGCAAGATCACGGTCGACTCGGCCACGCTCATGAACAAGGGGCTCGAGGTGATCGAGGCCGTTCACCTGTTCGGTATCCCGCTCGAGCGAATCGACGTTGTCGTCCACCCGCAGTCGATCGTCCACGCGCTGGTCACCCTCGCCGACGGCGCGGCGCTCGCCCATCTCGGCCACCCGGATATGCGCGTGCCGATCGCCTACGCCCTGCACGAGCCCGACCGCGCGGACGTCCCGGTGCGCCTGCTCGACCTCGCCGAGATCGGCTGCCTGACCTTCGAGGCGCCCGACATCGAAGCCTTCCCGTGCCTCGGGCTCGCGCGTGGAGCGGCGCGAGCCGGCGGCACCGCCCCCTGCGTCCTCAACGCCGCCAACGAGATCGCCGTCGAGGCCTTCCTCGCCGGGCGACTCTCCTTTCCGGGGATCGCCAGCGTCGTCGAGGGGGCGCTCGACGCCCTGCCCGCCGAGCCGGTCGGGCGCTTCGAGGATCTCTATGACGCGGACGCCGCCGCACGCGCCCGAGCGGTCGCGCTCGTCGAGGCCCAGGGCGTGGCGGCGTGAACCTCGTCGCCATCGTCGGCGCGGCGCTCGGCTTCATGGTCCTCGTCGTCCTCCACGAGCTCGGGCACTTCACCGCGGCCAAGGCCGTCGGCATGCGCGTCGAGCGGTTCGCGCTCTTCTTCCCGCCGCTTTTGCTACGCAAGAAGATCGGCGAGACCGAGTACGCGCTCGGCTCGATTCCCGCGGGGGGCTACGTGAAGATCAGCGGCATGAGCCCGGACGAGGATCTGCCCGAGGACGTCCGCACCCGCGCCTACACCGCCCAGCCCGTGTGGAAGCGGATCGTGGTCATCGCCGCCGGGCCCTTCGTCAACTTCGTGCTCGCCTTTTTGCTCCTGCTCGTGCTGTTCGCGGCCCTCGGGCCCGAGACGGTGACCAATCGGGTTGGGACGCTCGAGCGCGGCTACCCGGCCGCCGGGGTACTCAAGCCCGGCGATCGCATCCTGTCCGCGGACGGTCAGCGCGGCGAACCGGAGCGGCTCTCGACCGCGATCTCCGACAACCGTTGCGCCACTCAGCCCCCGCGGCGCGGCTGCGCGGCTGCGCGGCCCGTGACCCTGCTCGTCGAGCGCGGCGGCGAGCGGCGCACGGTCGAGGCACGGCCGATCTACGACCCCGCCGCGGGCCGCACGCGGCTCGGCTTCTCCTACGCCGCCGGCCCACGCGATCCGCTGCCCTTCGGCGAAGCGGTGGCGATCACCGCCGACCGGTTCGTACTGATCACCTGGGAGACGATCAAGCTCCCGCTGCGCCTGTTCGACGCCGAGAAGCGCAAGCAGATCACCGGCATCGTCGGCTCCTACGAGATCACCCGCCAGACCATCCTCGACGACGCCGCCGAGGTCGTCGGCATCCTCGGTGTCATCTCGCTCGCCCTCGCAGTCATCAACCTGTTCCCGTTCCTCCCGCTCGACGGCGGCCACATCTTCTGGTCGCTCGTGGAGAAGGTCCGGCGAAGGCCGGTGCCCTTCAGCGTCATGGAACGGGCCGGGGTCGTCGGCTTCATGCTGGTGGCCGTGCTGTTCTTCATCGGCCTGACGAACGACATCGGCCGCCTCACCGGCGAGGGGTTCGACGTGCGGTAGTCCTTCGCGGCCGTCTCAAACGTCACCGCCTAAGTCCGCCCGCGAACCCAGCGGCGGCGGGGCCAGGGTGGTCTTGCAGTCCTCGAGCAGAGCTCGCCACAAGGCCGGCTCTGCTCGTTGAAAGCCATGCAGTCGGCCCAGCTGGTCGTCGAAGCGCCCCTCGAGTCTCAGGATCTCGTGGCAGTCCGGCGACTCAGCACCATCATCGTCCTGGTGCACGTAGCCGCGTTCGACGGCTTCCCGTCTAATCAGCTCGACGACTCGCTTTGCCTTGCGGCCGTAGCGCTTGCGACCGTTTAGCACTTCGTGTACGTCGAGCACCTCGATGCTGAACGGAGCTACAACGTAGAAGGACTCCGGATCCAGGCCGCTTAAGTAGCTCTGCGTGATCTCCACCTTCTCACCGAAGCCTCCTTCCGGCTCCCCTCGATTCATCGCGTCCCCTGACTCCGGTAGCGAGGCCTTGACGGAGCCGACGGCGTGTTCAAGGATCTTCCCCTCGAGTCCCGGCCGCCCGGTCCCCTCGAGCAGGGGCTTATCCAGGAGGACCAACCGGGTTGAGCCATCTTCTTGGTATTCGTCGCCGAAGGCGAGCTCCAGCCTGACCAAGCCTTGCTCCATCAGCCTCGTCGTATTCGGGGTACTGAGGGGGCGCCTCCCCGACGCTTTCGACGATCCGGGGATAGTGCCCCCCGTCGTCGGTCTCGATCTCGCGCAGCACGAGCCGTACCCGCCACTCGTCGCCGAAGTC
>JACCUC010000178.1 GCA_013812065.1 Thermoleophilaceae bacterium
GTCCCTCCCTGCGCGCCCACGCCGGGAAGCAGGAGGATCGCTCGGGGCATGAGCTCGCGCAGAACCGCGAGCGTTTCGGGCCGCGTCGCCCCGACCACGGCGCCGACGCTCGATAGGCCGCTCGCGCCCACGCAATCCCGTCCGAGCTCGTCGACGAGCCGCGCGAGCCGCTCGTGCAGGGGTCGCTCCGGGGCCGGCACGTCCTGAAGCTCGGCGGCTCCGGGGTTCGAGGTCCGCACGAGGCAGAGGCAACCCGCTCCCGCGGCGGCCGCGGCGCTCGTGAGCGGCTCGAGCGCGTCCGAGCCGAGGAGAGGATTGGCCGTGAAGGCGTCGGCGCGCAGTCCCCACACGGGCCCGTACGGGCCGGCGGTCGTCCCGACAAGGGCCTGAGCGTAGGCCCGAGCGGTCACCGGCACGTCGCCGCGCTTGCCGTCGGCGATCACGAGCAGGCCGTGCTCACGGGCGACGTCCGCGGTCTCGGTGAGCGCCTGCCACCCGGGCGCGCCCAGACGCTCGTAGCAGGCGAGCTGCAGCTTGACCGCAACGCATGCCGGCCCGGTCGCCTCGATCGCCGCGCGGCCGTGACGCACGACGGCCGCGGCGGTCAGCTCGGCTATCCCCGTGGCCTCCGCCCGCGCCGGCCCGCTCAGCGCCACCGGCCACAGCGCGGCCGGGTCGGGATCGAGCCCGAGCACGACCTGGCTGCGCCGCTCGACCACGAGCGCGGCGAGCCGGTCGGCAAAATGGCCGAGCTCGGGCCCCGAGCGCGAGGACCGCGCGGGCGCGACGGTTCGGCTACCCGCCCTTGACCGACTTCTTGAGCGTCGAACCGGCGCTGAAGCGGGGCACGCGGCTGGCGGAGATCTCGATCCGCTCGCCCGTCTGAGGGTTGACGCCCTGGCGCGCCCCCCGCTCGCTCGCCGAGAACTTCCCGAAGCCGGTGAAGTTCACCTCGCCGCCGCGCGCGAGCGCATCCGCTATTACCCCGAGGACCGCGTCCACCGCCCTGCCGGCATCCGCCTTCGAGAGCTCGGCCTCGTCGGCGACCTGATCGACTACCTCAGCTTTGGTCACGCCTTCCTCCTCTGGCTTCCTTGTCGTTGCGCTTCCCCACCTGGGGATCCGGCACGCTAACACCGCCGGGGGATGGTTTGCCTCGCTGTTCTGCACTCGAAGTCGCAGCTGGCTCCGACCGCCCCTCCCAGAGCTCGCTCATCCGGCCCGCGGCGGCTACGAGATCCTCGAAGGCGGACGCGTCGGCTGGGAGCAGCCGTGGATGTCCGCGGTCGTCGTAGAGGACGACGCGCGGCGCTCGCCCGCGCTGTCGCCGGCGCGCCGCCGCCGCCACGCCCTCGGCGATGCCGGTGATTCGCCCGACCCTGCCGCGGCGGTCCCTCACAGCCTCCATCGCCCTCGGTCGAGGTCGGCGAGGACGCGGCGGAGGTCGTACCGGATCAGCGAGGAGAGCGCAAACCGGTTCGTCACGACGGCGAGCGTGAAATATCGCGCGCGAGCGACGAAGACGGCGCCGGTCGGACCCGTGACCTCGACCTCTGCGACCGCCTCCCCGTCGGCGGCGTCGGCGGACTCGAGCAGCTCCAGCAGGAGCTCGCGCAGGTCATCCGCGAGCTCTCGATCCTCGGGGTCGCCGGCCGCAAGCTCTCCGTCCGCGTCGAGCAGCACCGACGCCCGCAGATCGCTGGACAGCTCACCGAGGTGACGCAGCGCCAGCTCGGGTGTGAGGGCGGAGGGCACGCAGCGGCGAGAATACCGCCGTGGACCTCGCCAGAATCTCGTGGCTCGTGACCGTCGCCGTGTTCGTCATCGCCGCGGTGCTCGTGTTCCTGAGCGGCTACGTCGGCTACTTCTTCGTGCTGCTCGCCGTGGCGGCGGCGGCGGCGGTCAACGTGCGCTGACCGGCGAGCCAGGCCGCGAGCGCGCGGGCGGCGCGGCCCCGGTGGCTGATCGCGTCCTTCTCGGCCGGAGCGAGCTCGGCCATCGTGCGCCCATCCGCAAGGTCGACGGGAAGGAAGGCCGGATCGTAGCCGAAGCCCCCTTCCCCCCGGGGCGTCCGGGCGAGGAGACCTTCGCAGCGCGCCTCGAAGACGTGCGGGGGATCGCGGCCGGCGGGCTCGGCGATGGCCAGCGCGCATACGTATGCGACGCGCCGGTCGCCCTCGCGAGGGACTTCGCGCAGGAGCTTTGTCAGGTTCTCCTCGTCGCTCGCCGCCTCGCCGGCGAAGCGCGCCGAGCGGACCCCGGGCGCGCCGGCGAGCGCGGTGGCCTCGATCCCCGAGTCGTCGGCGACGGCCGGGCGGCCGGTGGCGAGGGCGGCGGCCTGCGCCTTGAGCGTGGCGTTCGCTGCGAAGGTCTCGCCGGTCTCCGGCGGAAGCTCGACCTCGGGGGCCAGGGGCTCGAGCGACCAGGGAGCGAGCAGGGCGCCGAGCTCCCGCGCCTTGTGGGCGTTGCGCGAGGCGAGCACGAGCGTCGCGGCCATCGTTCGAAAGCGGCGGGGTGGACCTACTGCGTTGCTCAGCCGGGGAAGCCGCCCGTCGCCTCGGCCTGGGCGTCGCGCAGGCGCTCGATCCCCCCCGCGGCGATCTCGAGCAGGGCGTCGAGCGAGGCGCGCGAGAGGGGGTTGCGCTCGCCCGTGGCCTGCACCTCGAAAAGCCCGCCGTCACCCGCCATGACCACGTTCATGTCGACGTCGGCGGTCGAGTCCTCGGAGTAGTCGAGGTCGAGCAGCGCCTCGCCACCGACCATGCCGCAAGAGACCGCGGCCACCGAGCCGTTGAGCGGCAGGCGCGCGAGCTCTCCTCGCTCGACGAGGCCGGCCAAGGCGAGCTGGAGCGCCGCGTAGCCACCGGTGATGGCCGCGCACCGAGTTCCCCCGTCGGCCTCGAGCACATCGCAGTCGATGTAGACCGTCCGTTCGCCCAGCGCGTCGAAGTCGACGACGCCGCGCAGCGAGCGGCCGATCAGTCGCTGGATCTCGACGGTGCGTCCGTCGGGGCGCCCGCGCGAGACGTCGCGCTGCTTGCGCTCCCCCGTCGAGGCCGGGAGCATCCCGTACTCGGCGGTCACCCACCCGCGGCCGCGGCCCGACATCCAGCGGGGAACCGAGTCGACCGCCGAGGCGGTGCAGATCACGCGCGTGCCGCCCTGGGCGATCAGCGCCGAGCCCGTCGCGGTCCGCACGAAGCCGGGGGCGATCTCGACTGGACGCAGCTGGCCGGGCTCGCGACCGTCGCGCCTCATGCGGCGGCCCGCTGAGACCGCGAAGCCTCGTCTCCCTCGTCGGGCCCGGCGGAGGCGACCTCGACGTGGCGCACGTCCCCGAGCGGGAGCTGGAGGAAGCGCGTTCCGACCCTCCGGAAGGCCTCGGGGTCGCCCGAGCACCGGAAGCGGTAGGAGCCGCGACGGGACTCGGGGCGCTCGAGGCCGTGCGCGAGCAGCTCCCGCTCCACCTCGTCGGCGATCGCCGCGCCGGAGGTCACGATCTCGACGCGACGACCGAGCGTGCGCTGGAGGATCGGGCGCACGAGCGGATAGTGGGTGCAGCCGAGGATGACCGTGTCGACCGCCGCCGCCCGCAGCGGCGCGCAGACCCGCTCGACGTAGTCGACGACCAGCGCGTCGATCTCACCGCCGGCCTGGATCAAAGGCGCGAGCTCGGGTGCGGCCACCGACTCGAGCGTGGCTGCGGACGCCTCGGTCGCCAGCGCCCGGTCGTAGGCGCCGCTCGCCACCGTGGCGGGAGTGGCCAGCAGGCCGACGCGGCCGCTGCGGGTCGCCCGGGCGGCGAGCCGGGACTCGGGTCCGACCACAGACAGCACCCCGACGCGGCCAGCGAGATGCTCGCGCAGGACGCCCGCCGCCGCGGCAGTGGCCGAGTTGCACGCGACGACGAGCAGCTTCGCCCCCTCGGCGAGCAGAAGCTCCGCGAGCTCGAGCGCGAACGCGCGCAGCTCGTCCGCCGACCGGCGACCGTAGGGAAAGCGTGCGGTGTCTCCGAGGTAGACGAAGTCCTCGTGCGGGAGCGAGACGAGGCACTCGTGCAGGACGGTCAGCCCGCCGACGCCGGAGTCGAAGACCGCGATCGGGAGCTCAGGTCGCGGCGGCTCGGCCATATGTCCATGGTGTCACGGGTTGAGGCACCGCGTCCGCGGGCCGCGTCTAGTCGAGCGCCCAGAAGCGGCCGATCTGCTCGGCCGCGCGCTCGCTGAGCTCATCGGGGTCCACCGAGCGCGGCCGGTCGCCCTCGGCGAGCGCGGAGAGCGTCTCCGCCACCGAAGCCGCCAGCGCACCCACGTCGTAGCCGCCCTCGAGCACTGCTCCCAGCGGCACGCCCGCCGCGTCGGCGATCGCCCTCGCGTGGCGGGCCAGCTCGGCGAAGGAGCTCGCCTCGAGCACGCACTGGGCGAGCGGATCGGCGCGGTGGGCGTCGAAGCCGGCGGAGACGAGCACCAGATCTGGCTCGAACGCCCGCGCCGCGGGCGCGACCACGTGCTCGACGAGCGCCAGCCAGACGTCCTCGCCGGAGTCCCGCGGCACCGGCAGGTTGATCGTGAAGCCCTCCCCCGCTCCCGACCCGGTGTCCTCGAGCGGACCTGTGCCGGGATAGAGCGGCGACTGGTGGATGCTCGCGAAGAGCACCTCCTCGCTCGCGTGGAAGATGTCGTTCGTGCCGTTGCCGTGGTGGACGTCCCAGTCGAGGACGAACACCCGCCGCGCGCCGAGGGCGTCGAGGGCGTGGCGCGCGGCCACGGCGACGTTGTTGAACAGGCAGAAACCCATCGCGCGGACGGGCTCTGCGTGATGCCCCGGCGGCCTCAGCGCGCAGAAGCCGGCGGGCGCCTCACCGCCGAGCAGGGTTTCCACCATCGCGCAGGCGCCACCGGCGGCGTGCAGCGCGGCGACGTACGAGCCTGCGCTCGCCAAGGTGTCGGCGTCGAAGGCCCCTCCCCCCCGCTCGCTCATGGCCCGGACGGCCTCGACGTGGCGATCCGGGTGGACCGTCCTCAGGACATCGAGGCCGACGGCGGGGGCCTCGCGTTGCTCCCAGCCCAGCCAGTCGCGCTGGGAAAGCTCGGCCTCGATCGCCTCGATGCGACCGGAGCCCTCGGGGTGGGCGCCGGTCTCGTGCTCGAGCGAGGAGGCGTGGCGAAAGAGGATCGGCGGCCCCATGCGGGTACGGTTCCTTCCCCACCGTGGCCGCCCGTACTCCCTCGCCTTCACCGGCCGCCGCCGACGGTCTTCTCGAGGTCGACGTGGCCGTGATCGGGGCCGGGGCCGCGGGTCTCTACACCACGCTGTGCGCAAGCCGTGCCGGCGCTCGAGTCGCGCTCCTCTCGCGGTCGCCGCTTCCGGCCTCGGCCAGCTACTGGGCACAAGGCGGGGTCGCCGCGGCCCTCGCCGCCGACGACTCGCCGGAGCTCCATGCCCGGGACACCCTGGCGGCGGGACGGGGCGCCGCGCGGCCCAGCGCGGTGCACGTCCTGTGCGCCGAGGCGCCCGGGTGCGTCCGCGACCTCGATGACCTCGGCGTCCGCTTCGACGCCGATGGGCACGGCGGGCTCGGGCTCGGGCTCGAGGGCGGCCACTCGCGGCGGCGCGTCGCGCACGCGGGCGGAAGTGCGACGGGCCGCCGCATCACCCGCTGCCTGTCGGCGCTCGCGGCGACCGACGAGCGCGTCGAGGTGCTCGAGGAGGCCACCGCGGGCGCCCTGCGAACCCACGAGGGCCGTTGCGCCGGGCTGCGGGCCGAGCTGGCCGGAGCCGGACGGGG
>JACCUC010000014.1 GCA_013812065.1 Thermoleophilaceae bacterium
CCCGCGCCCTTCGCGACGCCGGCATGGAGGTCATCTACACCGGGCTGCACCAGACGCCCGAGCAGATCGTGGAGACCGTGCTCCAGGAGGACGCAGACGCCGTGGGCCTGTCGATCCTCTCCGGCGCCCACATGACCCTGGTGCCGAAGATCTCGCGGCTGCTCGCAGAGCAGGGGGCCGAGGACGTGGTGCTGGTGGTGGGGGGCACGATTCCCGCCGAGGACATTCCCGAGCTCAAGCGGCTCGGCGTGGCCGAGATCTTCACTCCCGGCTCGTCGGTCCAGGAAATAATCGACTTCATCCAGGACGCCGTATAGCTTCGCGCTCGCCCCTCCGAACGGGGGCGACTGACTCGTCAGTCAACGAGGGGTTATGATCTCGTTTCGCCTCGTCCCCCAGAGGCGTCCCCGGGCGCGCGGATCGCGCGACTCCGTAGTGGCGACCGTTAAGGAGAACCCTTGAAAATCTGTGTCCTCGTGAAAGAGGTGCCCGACGCGGCGGTTGAGAAGCGCATCGACAGCGGCAGCAAGCGCCTCGACCGCAGTGGCGAGAAGAACCTCAACCCCTTCGACACGCACGCCATCGAGGCTGCGATGCAGGTCAAGGAGGGCGGGGCCGTGGACGTCGATGAGGTCGTGGCGGTCACGATGGGCCCCGAGAGCGCGTTCCGCGCGCTGCACAAGGCCGTTTCGCTCGGCGCCGACCGCTCGGTGCACCTCACCGACGAGGCCCTGGTCGACTCGGACTGCTGCGCCACCGGCTACGCGCTGGCCAAGGTGCTCGAGCAGGAGAGCCCCGACCTGGTGCTTCTGGGCCAGCAGTCGGACGACGGTGAGTGCTACACGATGGGCGCCATCGTGGCCGACCACCTGAAGATGCCCTCGCTCACCCAGGTGATCAAGATGGACGTCGAGGAGGGCAAGCTGCGCTGCGAGCGCCAGGCCGAGTACGGCTACGACACCGTCGAGGTGAACCTGCCCGCCGTGATCTCGGTGGGAGACGCGATCAACGAGCCGCGCTACCCCTCGCTCAAGGCGATCATGGGAGCGAAGAAGAAGCAGCTCGACACCAAGTCGATCGGCGATGTGGGCATCGAGGCCGACCGCGTGGGCACCGGCGGATCGCGCACCTCGGTCCTGGCCGTGAATCCGCCGCCCGCCAAGCAGGCCGGCGAGATCATCGAGGACGAGGACACCAACGAGACGGTCGAGAAGATCGTCGCCTGGCTGGACGAAAGGAAGTTGCTGGTATGAGCGGGATTCTCACCTACGCGCTGCACTACGAGAACGAGGTCAACAAGAACTCGCTCGGCGCCGTCTCCGAGGCGGCCAGGCTGGCCAAGGAGATCGGCGGTGAGGCCCATGCGGTCGTCGTCGGCGAGGACATCTCGGACGAGCTGTGTCAGTCGCTCGGGGCCTACGGCGCCTCCAAGGTCTACCGCGCCCACGCCCCCGACGGCCTCGCCCAGCCGGTGGTCGACGTCATGGCCAAGCTGATCTCAGACCACGGCTACTCCTACGCCCTCTTCGGCGGCGGCCTGCTCGGCTTCGAGATCGGCGCCGGGCTCACGGCGCGGCTGAATGCCGGCGTGACCATGGAGGTCACCGAGGTCAAGGCCGTCGCCGGCAAGCTCGTCGCCGTGCGGCCGATCCTCCAGGACTCGGCGGTCGTCGACTCGGGCTACGTGTCAGAGCCGGGGATCATCATCGGCCGCCTCAACGCCTTCGAGGCCGATGCCTCGAGCAATGGCGCCTCGGCCCAGGTCGAGGACGTCGAAGTAGAGCTATCGGAGTGGTCGACCAAGGCCACGATGGTCACCCGCGGCGAGCAGCGCGGCGCCGAGGTCAACATCGAGGACGCCGACACGCTCGTGGCCGGCGGCCGAGGCCTCGGCAAGGCCGACGGCTTCTCCGAGCTGTGCGAGCCGCTCGCCGAGGCCCTCGGCGGCGCGGTCGCGGCGACGCGGGCCGTCGTCGACGCCGGCTGGTACTCCTACTCGGCCCAGATCGGCCAGACCGGCAAGACGGTCGCACCGAAGCTCTACCTCGCGGCCGGCATCTCGGGCGCGATCCAGCACAAGGTCGGCATGCAGGCCGCGGAGAACATCGTCGCGATCAACAAGGACCCGAACGCACCGATCTTCGAGTTCTCGGACCTCGGCGTGGTCGGCGACCTCAACAAGATCATCCCGAAGCTGACCGAGGCCGTGAAGGCCAAGCGGGGCGGCTGAGCACCCGCATGGCTGTCTCGCCGAGCGAGTTCAAGCCCCCCGTCGATCCGGAGCGGGAGTTCGTCGGGCCGCCCCGGGATCCCGAGGACGAGCGGATCGACGTCGGCGTGGCGATCGTCGGGGGTGGCCCCGCCGGACTCGCCTGCGCGATCCGCCTGTCGCAGCTGCTCGAGAGCGAGCCGCGGCTCTCGGAGTCGCTCGGCGAGGTGCCCGTGGCGCTGGTCGAGAAGGGCCGCAACGCGGGCTCGCACCTGATGTCGGGGGCGGTCATGCGGCCGTCGGCGATGCAGGAGCTGTTTCCCGACATCGACCCCTCGGACTGGCCGTTCGCCTTCTCGAAGGTCGAGAAGGACGCCGTCTACTTCATGACGAAGCGCGGCAAGATCCCCCTCAAGCCGACGCCGCCACCCTTCCGAAACGAGGGCAATCACGTAATCTCGATCGCCCAGCTCGGGCGCTTCCTGGCCGAGAAGGCCGAGGAGGCCGGGGTGTACGTCCTCTCTGAGACCGCCGCCACGAAGCTGCTCGTCGAGGACGGCGTCGTGCGGGGCGTGCGCACCGGCGACAAGGGCCGCGGCCGCGAGGGCGAGGAGCTCTCGAACTTCGAGCCGGGAACCGAGGTCACCGCGCGTGCGACCGTGCTCGCAGAGGGCACCCAGGGCCATCTCGCCGGTGCGGCCATCCGTCACTTCGACCTCGGCTCCGACGACCCGCCGCAGTGGGAGCTCGGGGTCAAGGAGGTATGGGAGGTCGCAAAGCCGCTCGACCGCGTGATTCACACCCTCGGCTGGCCGCTTCGGTTCTCGCCGAAGTACCGCGAGTTCGGCGGCTCGTGGATCTACCCGATGGGCGAGGACAAGATCTCGATCGGCTTCGTGACCGGGCTCGACTACCGCGACGCGACCTTCTCGGTCCATGACGTGCTCCAGGAGTTCAAGACCCACAGGTTCGTGCGGGGGCTGCTCGAGGGCGGCAAGCGCATCGGCTGGGGGGCGAAGACGATCCCCTCCGGCGGCTACTGGGCGATGCCGGACAAGCTGTGGGCGCCCGGCCTCGCGATCGCGGGCGACTCGGCGTCGATGGTCAACGTGCCGGTGCTCAAGGGCGTTCACTACGCGATGCACGCGGGGATCTACGCGGCGGAGGCGATCTTCGAGCAGCTCAAGCGCGGCGACGGGCCGATCAGCGATCTCTCGGCCTACGACGAGCGCGTGCACTCGAGCTCGATCGACAGGGAGATCTATCGCTCGCGCAACATGCGCCAGGTCTTCTCCAAGGGGTTCTTCGCGGGCGGGGCGATGGCCAATCTGATGGAGATATCCGGCGGGCGCTTCCCAAGCGGCCACTTCCAAACCCACGACGACGCCGAGGTCGATGTCTTCGTCGGCGATCGCTCCAAGCGCTACCCCAAGCCCGACGGCAACCTGACCTTCGACAAGCTCTCGAGCGTCTTCCTGAGCGGCAACGCCACGCGCGACGACGCGCCCAACCACATCCGCATCCAGGAGCACGTCCCGCTCGAGGTCGCCCTCATGTGGCAGAACATGTGCCCGGCGGCGGTCTACCAGGTCCCCGACGAGGTGCTGGAGGAGGCCGCGCAGAACGGCGGCCTGAAGTCGATGGAGGGAAGGACCGTGGACGTCCAGGTGACGCCCTCGAACTGCGTGCAGTGCGGGGCGATCACTGCAAAGGGCGGGCGGCTGACGCCGCCGGAGGGCGGCGACGGCCCGAACTACCAGCTGGCCTGAGGGAATCCCGGCCGACTCCTCAGTCGCCGGGGCTCGCCCAGCGAACGCCCTCGAAGCGACCGAAGTCGGAATCGTAGGAGATGACGGTCGCGTCGTGCTCGAGCGCGAGCGCTGCGAGGTGCGCGTCGTTGACCAGGTTGCCCGCCGTCCCGACCGACCGAAGCAGACCGGCAACGAGCGGCAGATGACGGCGAGTCGGCTCGACGACGACGGCTGGGGGCTGGGCGAGCCATTTCTCGAGCCGGGCAACAGCGTGCTCGGTGTCGAAGGGCCTGGCGAACGCGGGGGACCGGGTGCTCACTCGAAGGAACGCAAGCACGATCGACCAGGCGAAGCCGATCGACTCTGTCCGCACCAAGGAGGTGTCGAGCCAGTTCTTCGCTTCGGTGTGATGAGGCTCGTCCTCGTTGACGGCGTAGAGGAGGACGTTCGCGTCGACGAGCTTCACTTTCGGAGGGACATCTTGCGCAGAATCTCCTCGTCCTCGAGCTCCCCCGCGAGTTGATGCGCTTTCGTCAGATCGACTCCCTCCCGCCGACCCATCGACCTGCTTTGCGTTTCGAACCGCTGTTGCCCCCCTTTCGTCGTGAGGCCCAGGCGCACCGCCTGATTGAGCGCGGTCTTGAAGGAGATCCCCCGCTCTTGCATCAGCTTCCGGATTAGAGCTTCGACGTCTGGCTCGAGCGTGACGGTGGTGCGCACTGGTGCATCATAGCATCACTTGTGTTGATGTTATGATGCGCGGGCGGAGCGGGGTGCGAGCGGGGTGTTCCCAAGCCGGTGACCGGAGCGGCGTCGCTAAAATACGGGTCGTGAAGACAGGCATCCATCCCGAGTACGTCGAGTCGCACGTGCGCTGCACGTGCGGCAACGAGTTCACCACCCGCTCGACCAAGCCCGCGCTCAACGTCGAGATCTGCTCGAACTGCCACCCGTTCTACACGGGTCGTCAGAAGCTGGTCGACACCGGCGGCCGCGTCGAGCGCTTCCGCCGTCGGGCGGCCCGGCGCGCGCGGTAGCGCGCCGGAGCCCTCGCGTCAGTCGCAGTCGACTGCGGCCGCAAGCGCGGCGCAAACCTCAGCCATCCGCTCGGGTGCCAGGCGAGCGATGCGATCGAGCATGAGCGCGACCGGCAGCGGCTGGACGTTGTCGAGCGAGACGACGCACGGACGGGGAAGGCCGTCGTCAAGATCGAGACCGACCTCGGTCGGAAGCTCCCTGATCCGGGTTGTCAGCGGTGCCACCAGTGGCCGGCGCAGCGTGTCCAGGACCGCCTCTCGGGAGAGCACGAGCACCGGCCGGCGCCCGAGCGCAGCGCTCTCGCTCCACCAGACGTCCCCGCGCGCTACCAGCGTTCCCGACCTTCCTCGGCGTCGAGCGCGGCGAAGTTCGCTCGCGTGTTCTCATCGGTCCATGCGTTGAGGTCGCCCCACGCGTCGCGCCCGTCCGACTGCGGGTCGCGCGAATAGCCCTCGATCATGCGCCGAGAGATTTCGGCGCGGCGGTCGTCGGCGAGCGCGGCCTCGAGTAGGTCTCGGATGAGACGCGAACGAGAGATGCCGCGGCTCGCGGCGCGCGCGTCGAGCAGTTCGATGAGATCGTCGTTGAGCTGGACGAGCGTCTGCGTGCGGACGGCCACCGCCGTCACCGTACCATGTGATGAGCATATGGCTGCTGCCGCCGGACAGAGCGACGTTTGCCGTGGCTCGAGGGTGGTATCCGGCTGGGAGCCGCTTCCGAACAACGAGATTCCCCATGGCCAAACGAGCTCGAAGGACTGAAGATGCCGGCCGTCTGCTCGAAGATCGTGGAGGAGTTCGCCGAGGGCAAGCACAAGGTCCACGACGAGGGCGCTACGGCGGCCGCCGCCTCCTGAGTGGCCTCCCGATAGGAGCGCGCCGATGAAGGCACTCACCTGGCACGGGAACCACGACGTCCGGGTCGACAACGTCCCTGATCCCAAGATCCAGGAGCCGACCGACGCGATCGTGCGGATCACCTCGACGGCGATCTGCGGGTCGGACCTTCACCTCTACGAGGTCCTCGGGCCGTTCATCGACCCCGGCGACATCCTAGGGCACGAGCCGATGGGGATCGTCGAGGAGGTCGGCTCCGGGGTGAGTCACATCATGCCGGGCGACCGTGTCGTGATCCCGTTCAACGTCGTCTGCGGCCACTGCTGGATGTGCTCGCGGCAGCTCTTCGCCCACTGCGAGACGACCCAGAACCACGAGTACGGGCTCGGCGCGTCGTTCCTCGGCTACACGAAGCTCTACGGCCAGATACCGGGTGGCCAGGCGGAGCTCCTGCGCGTGCCGCAGGCCCACTTCGGCCCGATCAAGGTTCCCGAGGGTCCGCCGGACGACCGCTTCCTCTACCTCTCGGACGTCCTGCCGACCTCGTGGCAGGCCGTCGAGTACGCCGACATCCCCGAGGGTGGCAGCGTCACGGTGTTCGGCCTCGGGCCGATCGGGCAGATGAGCTCACGCATCGCCAAGCACCGCGGCGCGCGCGTGATCGCCGTCGACCTCGTGCCCGAGCGGCTGCGCCTCGCCGAGCAGCACGGGATCGAGATCGTCAACCTCGAGGGCGTGGAGGACGTCGCCGAGACCGTGCGCGAGATGACCGACGGGCGCGGCACCGACTCGGTGATCGACGCGGTCGGGATGGAGGCCCACGGCTCGCCGATCGGCAAGATGGCGCACAGGATCGCCGGGATGCTGCCGGACTCGGTCGCCGCTTCGATGATCGAGAACGCTGGCACCGACCGGCTGTCGGCGCTCGTCGCCTCCATCGAGACCGTTCGCCGCGCGGGGACGATCTCGATCAGCGGCGTCTACGGCGGCACCGCGACCCCGATGAATCTGCTCCAGCTGTTCGACAAGGGCGTGGTCATCAAGCAGGGGCAGGCCCACGTCAAGCGGTGGATCGACGACATCATGCCGCTGCTCACCGAGGATTCCGACCCGCTCGGCGTGGACGACTTCGCGACCCACAAGCTGCCGCTCGACCAGGCGCCGCACGGGTACGAGATCTTCCAGAAGAAGCAGGACGGGGCGATCAAGGTCGTCCTGCGGCCTTGACGGAGGTAACTTGCTCGAGAAGGACGTAGCAGACGGAATCCACCGCGTCGAGGACGCTTACACCAACTGGTACCTGGTCGAGGACGACGGCGGTCTGACCGTGGTCGACGCCGTCTTCCGACCTCGTGGGACTCCCTGCACGAGGCGCTCGGAGCGCTCGGGCGCAGCTCCCGCGACATCCGAGCGCTCGTCCTCACCCACGCCCACTTCGACCACATCGGCTTCGCCGAGCGGGCCCGCACCGAGCTCGGCCTCCCGGTCTGGGTGCACGAGAACGACGTCCCGCTGACCCGCCATCCCCGCCAGTACGCCCACGAGCGCCTGCGCATGCGCTACTTCCTAACCCAGGTCGACGCCCTTCCGATCGTGGCGGCGCTGTTGCGCAGCCGCGCCTTCTGGCTGTCGCCGATCCGCGACGTGCTATCAGGACGGCATCCTGCCCGTGCCCGGGTCGCCGCGGGTCGTCTTCACCCCCGGCCACACGCTCGGCCACTGCGCGCTCCACTTCCCGGATCGCAAAGCGGGCCATCGCCGGCGACGCGCTCGTGACCCTCGACCCGTACACGGCGCATACGGCGCCGAAGATAGTCGCCGGCGCGGCGACCGCGGACAGCGTCCGCAACCTCGAGACCCTCGACGCGCTGGGCGAGACCGAGGCCGCCACCGTCCTAACCGGCCACGGGCCCACGTGGCGCGAGGGAGCCGCGCAGGCGGCGCGCGCGCGGGCGGCCGGACCGTCATGACGCCAGCGGCTCCGGGGTGCCGGGCGGCGGCTCAGGAAGAGCGTCGTGCGCGCCGATAGCATCCCCCGGATGAGCGCGAGGAACGAGCAGCACACTGCTTCGCCCAACGGCGTCGACCCGCGAGGGAGCGCGGGGTCACCCACCGTGCCCCAGGCCCGCGGCGACGCCCCGATCGGCGGCCAGGCCGTGCTCGAGGGCGTGATGATGCGCGGTGTCTCGACTTGGGCGGTGGCCGTCCGCACACCCGCCGCCGAGCAGATCGCGGGCGGGCGCGAGCTCGAGCCCGAGGAGGCGGCACTCGGGGAGATCGAGATCCAGTCGGAGCCGCTCGTCTCCTGGACCCGCCGTCATCGCGTCCTGCGACTGCCGGTGATCCGCGGCGTCGTGGCGCTCGTCGAGTCGCTCAAGATCGGGTTCCGGGCGCTCGCGATCTCCGCCAACGCCCAGCTCGCCGAGGATCAGGGCGAGATCGGCGGAAAGACGTGGGCGGGCACGGTGGCCGCGTCGCTGATCTTCGGGATCGCGCTCTTCTTCCTTCTCCCGGCCGGGATCACCAGCCTGTTCGGCGACGCGCTGCCCAACTCGCTCGTGTTCGTGATCGTCGAGAAGGTGATCCGGATCGGCATCTTCCTGCTCTACATCTGGCTCATCTCACGCATGCGCGACCTTCAGCGGGTCTTCCAGTACCACGGGGCCGAGCACAAGACGATCGCCTGCTACGAGGCCGGCCTGCCGCTCACCCCCGAGAACGCCCAGGGCTTCTCCCGTCTTCATCCGCGCTGCGGGACGAGCTTCCTACTGATCGTGATGATCGTTGCCATCGTGGTCTTCGCACCGCTCGGGCGCCCGGTCTGGTATGTGCTCTTCGCCTCGCGGGTGATCGGCATTCCGCTCGTTGCCGGACTCTCGTTCGAGGTCCTGAAGCTCTTCGGGCGCAAGCGCGAGAAGGCGTGGGCGCGGGCGCTCATGTGGCCGGGCCTGCAGCTCCAGCGCCTCACCACGCGCGAGCCCGACTACGATCAGCTCGCCGTAGGGATCGCGGCGCTCGAGGCGGTGCTGGCGGTGGAGGATCCGGCTCAGGCGAGCGAGGAGGACAAGGTCGGCATGGAGGTCGTCGCCTGATCCGGTGCGCTGCAGAGCGTCGGCCCGGCGGCGTGCTCGGTGGCTTGCGTGCGGAGCACGCGGCGCTCCCTGCGTCCTTCCGGGACTCGCTTTTCTCGGCCGGGTCCGACCACCTGGCCATTCACTAGCCTCGATCACATGATCGAGCAGCTCGTCGACCAGATCGAGAGCCGCTTCGCCGAGCTCTCGGAGCAGATGTCCGACCCTGCGGTGATCGGCGACCGCGGGCGCTACGCCGACGTTGGGCGGGCGTGGCGCGCGCTCGCGCCGGCGCACGAGCTCGCGCGCGAGTACCGCCAGGCCCGCTCGGACGCCGCGAGCGCGCGCGAGCTGCTCGACGAGGAGGGCGACGACGCGGGCCTGCGCGCCGAGCTCGAGGCGGCCGAGGCGCGGCTCGCCGAGCTCGACGAGGAGATCCGCCTGGCCATGGTCGAGCGCGACCCCAACGACGACAAGAACGTGATCGTCGAGGTGCGCGGCGGCGCGGGCGGGGACGAGGCCGGCCTGTTCGCGGGCGACCTCTACCGCATGCTCACCCGCTACGCCGAGCGGCGCGGCTTTCGCACCGAGCCGATCGCGCTCGCCGACGGCGACTACACCTTTGCGATCAAGGGGGACGGGGCCTACAGCGTGTTCAAGCACGAGGGCGGTACCCACCGCGTCCAGCGCATCCCCCAGACCGAGTCTCAGGGACGCATCCACACCTCGACGGCGACGGTGGCGGTGCTGCCCGAGGCCGAGGACGTGGAGGTCCAGATCGACCCGAGTGACCTTCAGATCGACGTCTACCGAAGCTCCGGTCCGGGCGGCCAGTCGGTCAACACGACCGACTCCGCCGTACGGATAACCCATGCGCCGAGCGGTCTGGTCGTTTCCATGCAGGACGAGAAGTCCCAGCTCCAGAACCGCGAAAAGGCAATGCGGGTGCTCCGCGCGCGGCTGCTCGAGCGGCAGGTGGCCGCCCAGCAGGCCGAGCTGTCGGCCGACCGGCGCGCCCAGGTCGGCACCGGCGAGCGTGCCGAGAAGGTGCGGACCTACAACTTCCCGCAGGATCGGGTGACCGACCATCGCGTGAAGTTGACCCGCGGCAATCTCGAGGGCGTGCTCGCCGGAGAGCTCGACGATATGACGGCTGCGCTCGAGGCCGAGGAGAAGCGGCTCAAGCTCGCCGCGAGCGCGCTCGTCGCCGGGTGAGCGGAGTGACGGTCGGCGCGGCTCGCGCCGGAGTCGGGCGAGCGACCGTGCGCACCGCGGAGTCCGTCGTGTTCACCGACTGGCCGCCGGGTCCGGAGGAGCGGTACACGTCGATGTCGAGGTCGCTCGGGTCGATGCGCACCTCCACCTCCTCGGCCTCCGGGAGCACGGCCACGGTGGCCGTCGAGGTGTGGATGCGCCCCTGGGCCTCGGTCTCCGGCACCCGCTGCACGCGGTGGGTGCCGCCCTCGTGCTTGAACACGCTGTAGGCGCCGTCGCCCTTGATGGCGAACGTGTAGTCGCCGTCGGCGAGCGAGATCGGCTCGGGGCGGAAGCCGCGACGCTCGGCGTAGCGCGAGAGCATCCGGTAGAGATCGCCGGCGAAGAGGCCGGCCTCCTCCCCGCCCGCGCCGCCGCGGACCTCGACGATCACGTTCTTGTCGTCGTTGGGATCGCGCTCGACCATGGCCAGGCGGATCTCCTCGTCGAGCTCCCCGAGGCGAGCCTCGGCCGCCTCGAGCTCCGCGCGCAGGCCGGCGT
>JACCUC010000021.1 GCA_013812065.1 Thermoleophilaceae bacterium
TCGGTGGCAGCCGCAGTCGACGGGCTCGCGTCCGCCGGGCTCAGCGGCGAGGCCTTCCGGCACGTCGCCGAGAACCGCCACTCGCTCTCGGGCGCGGGCGCTCGCTCACTGGGCGGCCGGTGGAACCCGCGAGAGAGCTTCGCCACGCTCTACCTCGCGCTCGAGCGCGAGACTGTGGTCCGCGAGTTCCTCCGGCTCGCCCAGCGCATGGGCCGGGCGCCAGACGACTTCCTGCCGCGGCGCTTCTATCGCTACAGCTTCGAGCTGAGCGGGCTGCTGGACCTCCGCGAGGCGGGCGCTCGAGCGGCCGTCGGTCTCACGGAAGCGCAGATCCCGGGCGACGATCTCGGTCCCTGCCAAGCCGTCGGTGAAGCCGCCCATTACCTCGGCCGCGAGGGAGTCATCGCCCCCTCAGCGACCGGCGCCGGTACCGTGCTCGCCGTCTTCTTCGACCGGCTGACGGCCGGGTCGTTCGTCCGCGAGCTCGAGTACGAGAGGTGGCAGTCACCGCCCGTGTCGCCGGAGCCATAGTGGGACGGCGGCCAAGCCGGCGCCACAATGCCCCCTCGTCGAAGCGGTCGAGAGCGGTCGAGAGCGGCGTGAATTCCCATCTGGCAGACGGCGGTTTTCCTTTACAAAGGGCGGCGGGGTCAATTCGAATCCCCGTGGCGTACTGCGACGACCGGCTTCCCAAGCGGCTTTCCGCGGGTTGATCCGCTCAGCGGGACAGCGAGCGGGGCAATGATTCCCAGGGTTCCGCCTTTACACGGCGAGCACCGGGGCCGGGGAGTACTTTTAGGCGCCGCGGTCGCCGGACGCCTGATGGCCGGGCTGGAGTGTCGGCATCTGGGGACGCTCGGCTGCGTCAAACATCCGCGTGTCGTAGGTGACGACGGCGGCCAGATCTTCACCGAGGGTCAGCGCACTCGCCAGGTGGATAGCGTCGAGTGCACGTAGTGTCGGCGGGGGCACCGTCGCTGCGGCGTCAAGCACCTCGTTGCTCAATGGGAGCTCGATGGTGGCCGCGAAGAAACCGAAGAGCAGGCTCTCGTCGACTTGCACGCGCGGGTCGAGGTGTCGACGGCGTGCGATCGCCCGCGGTAGCTCGACGCGGGTCAGTGCGCTGGTCGCCGCATCCGGCCAGCGCGCGAGTTCGGTGGCCAAAGCACTACTCTCCGGCTCGTCCATGACGATCTTGGCGGCGGCCGAGGTGTCGAGGTAGAGCAGGCCGCTCGAGGCCGTCCTAGCCACGCTCGCCCGGCAAGGATCCGTCGTCGCGCTGATCGGCGACATCCGTCATGAGGACGTCGAAACTGACGCCGCTGATCGCTGCTCCCTTCCGCTCGCGCTCGCGCAGCCAGTCGCCGAGCGAACGCTCGGGTGGTCGGGCTCCGCGCTCCTGCACCGCTCGGCGACCGGCGGCCGATAGTTGATGGAGCGCGCCGTGCTGGTGTTCCGTGGTCACGAGGAAAGCCTACCCCCACTCATCGAGGTTGCATCGGCCAGCGCCGAAATCGCGCCACAATGCCCCCCTCATCCGAGCGGTCGTGTCGAGAGGCGCAGATTTCGCTCTAGGCACGCGGTTTTCGCCTCTACAGAGGGGCGCCGAGGTCACTCGAATCCCCGTGGCGGTACTGGAGAAAGCCGCTCTCCGAGCAGCGTGCCCTTTGGGCGCTGAGTCAAGTAGCTTCCTGGTGTAGGTCGGGATCGCCGGTAGGGACTACGGCCCCTCAAGCCGCCTGAAGGTCGGGTGCCCGGCCGCGGACGGCGACGACTCGCTCGAGGAACGGCTTCAGAGGGTCGATCGACAGGGAAGACGATGGTCGAGCTCCCGTCAGCCCCGATCTCGAGCAGCGTCTGGAGGTAGCGAAGCTGCAGCGCCGACGGCTCCCGCCCGAGAATCTCCGCAGCGTCGGCGAGCTTCTCGGCGGCCTGGAACTCGCCCTCCGCGTTGATGACCTTCGCGCGGCGCTCGCGCTCGGCCTCCGCCTGGCGGGCCATCGCGCGCTGCATGGCTTCCGGGATCTCGACGTCCTTGATCTCCACCGTCGCCACCTTGATCCCCCACGGCTCGGCTGGTCGTCGATGATCTTGCGCAGGTTGTCGTTGAGCTGATCGCGTTCGGCCAGCAGTTGGTCGAGGTCGGCGCGGCCCAGGACCGAGCGCAGGGTGGTCTGAGCGATCTGCGAGGTGGCGGGGGCGAAGGCCTCGATCTCGGTCACCGCCGCCGAGGGATCGACGACCCTGAAGTAGCAGACCGCCGCCACGCGGGCGGGGACGTTGTCCCGCGTGATCACCTCCTGCGGTGGGACGGTGAGCGTCACGGTACGCACGTCTACGCGCACCATGCGGTCGACGAGGGGCGCCAGGACGACCAGGCCGGGACCTTTCACCGGCAACAGACGACCCAGACGGAACACGACGCCTCGCTCGTACTCACGAAGAACGCGCACGCTCGCGACGAGCAGCGCCGCGAGCGCAACGGCCGCCGCGACGATGACCAAGAGCGTCACGATGAAGCCCTCGTGCGGTTCTGGGAGGACCAGCGGCTCGGCCCACGAATTCCGTCGGCGGCCGCGGCCGGGACGCCGAGCCCGTGGGAGACGGCGGGTGCGGGAAAGTTCGAGGGGTGAGCCCTGAGGCCCCGCAGAAGCCACCATCCGGCCAGCAGGGACACCGCCAGCGCGCCGACCAGCGCCGCTGCCTCCGCGGGTTGATGGTTACGCGCGCCGGCGACCACGAGCACCAGCGCGGCGAGGATCACCATCAAGAGTGAGATCGTGCGGTGGAAGCGCCCGGCTTCTGAGTGCGGCCACGGATCGTGCGGGCGCACGATCTCGCGACCGCGGTCCGAGTCTGTGCAGGCATCCTTGCGCGGGCAACCGTTGCAGATGTGCGCCTTGGCGCGGTAGCGCACGAGGCGACGCTCGTGGTCGAACTCGTGCGGCCACAGGTGCTGTCCCTCCGGACCACTGCCAAGCGTCGTGCTGCTCGTCGTAGCTGAACCCGGCGGTGCGATAGCGCAGGGAGCGCCGGTGGGTGTGAGCGGACAGCCACTCCAGCACCGAGGCTCCAGCCACGAGAAACGCGGCGTACCCGACCGCGAGGAGGACCTCCGCGTTCACGTGATGCTCGCCGCCGTGGCTTCTCGGTCGCCCGTCCGCTCCAGGCCCTCGGGCTCGTGGACCTCGGTGAAGAGGATGTCCTCGGGCTCCTCGAGGGTCACGCGCTTCACGGTGTGGCGGATGCCGACGTAGGCGATGTAGAGGACCGGGATCGCTCCTCCGACGATGAAGACGATGTCGCCCGGAAGCCGCAGCCACTCGATCAGGGTGTTCGTGTCCTCGGTCAGGAACTTGAGGTCGCGCGCCTCCCAGTATCCCTCGTTGACCGACTGGTAGAGCTGAGCGATCCCGAGCGGCAGCAGGGTGGCGAAGCACATCCATGCGAGGCCGATGTTCGTCGACCAGAAGGACACCTTCGCCCAGCGCTCGGGCCATCGGTCCGCCGGGATCAGGTAGCGCAGGCAGAACAGCGCCAGGCCGATGGCAAGCATCCCGTACACGCCCATCATCGCCGCGTGGCCGTGGTTCGCGGTCAGCGCGGTCCCTATCTCGTAGTAGGACACGACGGGAAGGTTGATCAGGAAGCCGAAGATACCGGCGCCGAGGAAGTTCCAGAAGCCGACGGCGACCAGGAACATCACCGCCCAGCGGTGCGGGAACGGCGTCCGCGAGCGAGACTCCTGAGCCGCACCGAGCTGGAGGAAGCTCCACGCCTCGACGGTCAGGAAGGTGAGCGGGATCACCTCGGCGGCCGAGAAGAACGCACCGAGCGCCATGTGCTCGGCGGGCTCGCCGGAGAAGTAGAGGTGGTGCATCGTGCCGATGACGCCGCCCGCCGAGTAGAGGATGATGTCGAGGAGGATCACCGTCAGCGCGACCTTCTCGCACACGACGCCGAGCAGCACAAACATGTAGGCGACCATCACGGTGGTGAACAGCTCGAGGAAGTCCTCGACCCAGAGGTGGACGACCCAGAAGCGCCAGAACTCGGTGACCGTGAAGTGGTCGCCCTGGCGCGCGATCAGCCCGACCGCGTAGAAGGCCGGGATCGCCAGGGCGGCCAGGAAGAAGAGCCACGGCATGTTGCCGGCGTGCTCCTGGCGTAGGCGGCCCCGTAGGACGCGCCAGAGCATGAAGACCCATAGGAACAGGCCGACGCTGAGGAGCACCTGCCACAGGCGCGCGAGGTCGAGGTACTCGAAGCCCTGGAGGCCGAACCAGTTCGACGCCGCTCCCTGGAGGATGCCGTGGATGCCGAGGAACGAGCCGATGAGCGTGCCGAAGACGACCACCGCCAGCGCACCGAGCAGCCCGAACGCGAGCTTGCCCTGATGCTTGGCCTCGCGACGGGCGATCATCGGCGCGAGGAAGATCCCGGCGGCGACGAACGACGTCGAGACCCAGAACAGCGCGAGCTGCACGTGCCAGGTGCGCATCAGGTTGTAGGGGAAGATCTGAGCCAGGTCGAAGCCGAAGAAGTTGCCGAGCTCGGCCCGGTAGTGCTGGCTGGCCGCGCCAACGAACGTCTGGATCAGGAACAGCGCCGCCATCACGAAGAAGAACCAGGCGCAGGCCCGCTGGGCCGGCGTGAGGGCGACGTCGCCGGGAGTGCGGAGGGAGAGGCTCGCCTGCTCGCGGCCGTGCCAGCCGAGGAAGCCCCAGCGCCCGAAGACGCCGAAGAGGATCCCGATCCCGCCGAGCAGCGCGATCAGCGACAGGACCGACCAGACCACGACGTTGGCCGTCGGCTTGTTGTCGACGCGCGGCTCGGGTGGCCAGTTGTTCGTGTAGGAGTAGTTCTTGCCCGGGCGCTCGGCCGCGCCGGCCCACGCCGTCCAGCCGAAGAAGGCGGTGAGGTCGGCGAGCTGCTCCCGATCGGTGATCGCGTTCGGGCGCAGGCCGTTCCTCGAGGTCGGCTCGGAGAAGAACTTCGAGTAGTAGGCGACGAGCCGGCGGTGGCATCGGCCTGCTGGGCGGTGAGCGTGAGCGTGCCGGTGCGCTCGTCGTAGCGATTGGTGCGGAAGGTCTCGATCGTCTGACTCGTGGCCCGGTCGGAGGCCGCACCGCCGTAGCTGCGCTTGACGAAGTCGGAGGATCGCCGCAGGTAGTCGGCGGTGTAGTCGGGCCCGAGGTAGGCGCCGTGCCCGAAGACCGAGCCGTACTCCATGAGACCGTTCCCGAGAAAGACGCGTTGGCCGCTCTGGACGTCCTCGGCCGTGTAGATCGGCGCCCCCTGCGGATTGACGACACGCTCGGGGATCGGCGGCTTGGCCTGATAGGTCCGGTAGGCGAGCAGGCCGAGGACGAAGAAGCCGAAGAGGACGACGAGTAGGACCGCCTGAACCCAACCCTTCGAGACCAGCAACTCCCGCCGTCCGGTGGTGCTCAAGCCGCTCCTGTCAGCTGAGGTACGAGAATCGCCGGGAGGAATAACAGAAATGGCGGACTTTCTCCAACCTCGTGGTGAAAAAGCTAATGCTCGGAGATACTTGTACCCTGGGGCGAGCCGTGGGATGATCGACTGCGATGGGAGGTGGAGTCATTTTTGGACAGGCTGGCCCGGTGAGCGACTCGACCCTCGCCTACGACGCCTACGAGCCCGCCGAGGAGGGGCTGCGCGAGGCACTCACCTCGTCGGGCAACGGCTACTTCTGCACGCGCGGCGCCGCGGAGTGGGAGGACGCCGACGACGAGCATTACCCGGGTAGCTACTGCCACGGGGGCTACAACCGCGAGACGACGATCATGGGCGGCCGCCCCGTCCTCAACGAGGACCTCGTCAACCTTCCGAACTGGCTCGTCCTCAAGCTGCGTATCGAGGGCGAGGACGCGGTGCGCCTGAACAGCGTGGACGTCCTCGAGTACCGCCACGGCTACGACATCCGCACGGCCACGGTGGTGCGGAGCGTGCGCTTCCGCGACCGGGCCGGCCGCGAGACCTCGCTGCTCAGCCGCCGCTTCGTGAGCATGGCCCACATGCACCAGGCGGCGATCGAGTGGATCCTCACCCCCGCGAACTGGTCGGGCCGGCTCGAGATCGTCTCCGCCCTGGACGGCCGGGTGACGAACCAAGGGGTGGCGCGCTACCGGGCGCTCGAGGGGCGGCACCTCGATCCGGTCTCGCCGCGCACGTTCGGCCCCGAGGTCATCGCGCTGAAGGTCAAGACGCGCCACTCCGACATCTTCGTCGCCCAGGCGGCGCGCACGCGCGCGTTCCGCGGCGATGCGCCCGTGGCCGTGGAGCGCAGCCTCTACCAGATGGAGGACTACGTCCAGCAGGTGCTCGCCTTCGACGTGCAGGAGGGCGAGACGGTGCGGGTCGAGAAGCTCGTCGCCTTCTACACCTCACGCGACCGGGCCATCAGCGAGCCCCTGGACAACGCGGGCGCGTCGGTCCGGCGCTATCCCGACTTCGCCGAGGCGTTCGCCCGACACGAGGGCGCGTGGGCCGAGCTGTGGCGGGTGTCCGACGTCGAGGTCCCCGGCGACGAGCGCGTCCAGCTCCTGCTGCGCCTCCACATCGCCCACCTCCTGCAGGTCTGCTCGCGCCACACCGTGG
>JACCUC010000183.1 GCA_013812065.1 Thermoleophilaceae bacterium
CGTCCATCTCGGCGAGGATGCCGTTGAGCGCCTGATCCTGCTCGTCGCGCGTACCGGTGGCCACGGGGCCCGAACCGGCCGCGCGCCGGCGCCCGACGGAGTCTATCTCGTCGATGAAGACGATCGCCGGGGCGTTCTCGCGCGCCTCGTGGAAGAGGTCGCGTACCCGTGCCGCGCCGACCCCCACGTAGACCTCGACGAAGTCGGCGCCCGAGATCGAGTAGAAGGTGGCGCCCGCCTCGCCGGCCAGCGCGCGCGCCATGAGCGTCTTGCCGCAGCCGGGCGGCCCATAGAGCAGGATGCCCTTGGGCACCTGGACGCCTACGGCCGCGAAGCGCTCGGGATCGGACAGGAAGTCGGCGATCTCCCGCAGCTCGGTCACCGCCTGCTCCTGACCGGCGACGTCGACGAAGCTCGCGCTGCTCTGCTCGGCGGTGACTTTCCGGGCTCCGCTGCCAATGCCGAACAGGCCGGTACCGCGTTGGTAGGAGAGGATCAGGTAGATCAGAACCACGACGAGCAGCAGGCTCGGAAGAAGGATCGTGGCCGGACCCACGAGGCTCTTGGCGTTCTGCTGGTTCACCGTCGTAGGCACGCGGTTGTCGAGCAGCGTCGCTGCGAGCTGTGCTCGCGAGTCGGAGGCCTTCAGATACGGAGCGCTGTATCTGCGCACCGATCGGTCTGAAGCTAGGTACCGACCGACGACGTAGGAGTCGTAGTCGAGGATCTCCGCCCTCCGGATCCGGCCGTCCTCGGCCAGGGCCATGAAGGTGTCGAGCCGCAGCCGGTCGCCCGAGACGTGCGGGCGCGAGAGCTCGAGGACGCCGGCGTAGGCGGCGAGCAGGCCTATGATGGCCAGCACGGCCGCCAAGCCGAGGCCGCCGCCGCCCGAACGGGCTCGCCCGGAGCGAGGGTTGGACGGCGAGGCGCTCACGAGCTACACACGGTAGACCACCGCGACCGACGTGGAGCGCGACGCGTCAAGCGCGCCGACGCCAGAGGAAGGTCGCGCCCAGGCCCCCCGCCAGGGCGAGGAGAGCGAGCGCCGCAAGTCCGAGCGCGCCGATGCCCGAGCTGCTCGACCCCTCCGGGCCGTCGGCGGCGCCGGGGGCCGACCGGGACGCGGCCCTTTCCCCGGGAAGGAATGACCGCTTGTCGAGGATCCCCGACCCCTTGACGTAAGTCCAGCCCGCGTGCGCGCCGGGCCGGTATGCGAACGCACCCTCCGGGAAGAAGAGCGGCACGACCGGCACGTCAGTGGACAGGAGCCGCAGCTGGCGGTCGACGGACGCCTGACGCGCCGCGGTCGTGCGCGCCGACGCCACCCGGTCGGCCAGCCGATCGAAGGCCGGGCTGCGGTAGCCCGAGTAGTTGAGTTGACCGTCCGACCCGAAGACCACATCGAGGAATGCCGGGTCGAACGAGGCGAGCGGGGGGGAGCTCCAGATCGCCGCCTCGAAGGTCGAGGTCGCCCCATCCTCCCCGACGGCGCGCGCCAGGCGTCCCGGCGGCGTGACCTCCGGACGCGCTTGCGCTCCCGCGCGCTGGAGCGCGATCACCACCTCGCGTGCCGCATCGAGCCGCTGTGGATCGTTGTCGGGCGCCAGCACGCGGATTGGAGGGAGCGCCGGATCGGACAGCACCTCGCGGGCTTCCTGTTCGTCGTACTCATGCAGCTCTTCGCCTGACGACCACCGCGACCCCGGGTGGAGGTATCCGCGGGTCGCCGGGATCGTGCGCCCGGCGCGCCGCGCGATGTCCTCGACGTCGAGCGCCGCGGCAACGGCCCGGCGGACCTTCGGGCGGTCGAAGGGCGGGCGGCGCACGTTGAGAAGGAGGACGCTTCCGAGGTAGAGCGGGCCGCGGTCGACGCGGGTCCCGATGCCCCGGACGCGCCGAACCACGTCCTCGGGCAGACTGGCCGGAAGTACGTCCACGCGACCCTGCTGAAGCGACCGGATCGCCCGCTCGGCGTCCCGGATGATCGGCACCTCGAGCGTGCGCACGGTCGGCCGACCCCGGAAGTAGCGGCGGTTGGCTCGCAGCGTGTAGCGCTCGCCCCGGC
>JACCUC010000075.1 GCA_013812065.1 Thermoleophilaceae bacterium
TGCGCCTGCGCCGAGACCCCGTAGTTTCCGACGAGCGGGTAGGTGAAGACGAGGATCTGGCCGCGGTAGCTCGGGTCGGTGACGGCCTCCTGATAGCCCGACATCGCGGTGTTGAAGACGACCTCCCCGGTCGCGCCGAAGCGCGCGCCCGCCGCCTCGCCGTCGAAGCGGGTACCGTCCTCGAGCAGGAGATACGCGCCGGGTGCGCTCACGCCGGGTGCGCCGCGAGGGCCGGGGCGCGCCACGCCACAGCTCCCCCCGCCACGGTCAGGCGCACGGCGCCGGTGAGTCGGCGACCCCCGAAGCACGAGTTCTCCGAGCGGCTCTGGTAGCCCTGCTCGCCCACGGTCCAGGAAGCCGAGAGATCGAAGAGGCACACGCTCGCCGTCGCTCCGACGCGAAGCTCGGGGGTGGGCAGGCTGAAGAGCTCCGCCCCCGCGGTCATCCGCTCGACCAGGAGGCCGAGCGACAGGATGCCCGGAAGGACGAGCTCGGTGTGGAGCGCGGCGAACGCGGTCTCGAGGCCGATCGTCCCCATCGGCGCGAGCTCGAACGGCTCCTCCTTCTCCTCGCGCGCGTGCGGGGCGTGATCGGTGGCCACGCAGTCGATCGCGCCCGAGCGAAGTCCTTCGATCAGCGCGCGCCGGTCGGCCTCGGCGCGCAGCGGCGGATTCATCTTGCGGGCGGTGTCGAGGGTACGTACGTCCTCGTCGACGAGGGCGAGATGATGTGGAGTGGCCTCCGCGGTGATCGCCACGCCCGCCGCCTTGGCGCGCTCGACGGCCTCGACGGACTCGCGCGCCGACAGGTGCTGGACGTGTACGCGCCCCGCCTCGTAGCCGGCGAGGGCGGCGTCGCGGGCCACCATCGTCGACTCGGAGATCGAGGGGATCCCGGCCACCCCGAGCACGGCGGACACCGCTCCCTCGTGCATGGCGCCCGCGCCCGAGAGCTCGGGGTCCTCCTCGTGCAGCGCGAGCGGGAGCCCGGCGAGGCGCTGGTACTGGAGCGCCATCCGCAGCACCCCGGCGGAGCGAACGGGCAGGCCGTCGTCGGTGAACGCGATCGCCCCTGCGTCGGCGAGGTCGGCCATCTCGGTGAGCTCGGTGCCGGCCTGGTCCCGCGTGATCGCGGCCAGGAAGCCGACCGGGACGTGCGCCTGGGCTCGCGCCCGCTCGCGCAGCGAGCGAAGCACCGGTGCGGTGTCGACCACCGGGTCGGTGTTGGGCATGGCGAGGATTCCGCCGAAGCCTCCCGCGGCCGCCGCCCGGGTCCCCGACTCGACGTCCTCCTCGTCCTCGCGCCCTGGCACGCGCAGGTGCACGTGAGGGTCGAAGAAGGCGGGAAGGGCGTGGAGGCCGGCGGCGTCGAGCTCCTCGGCCTCAGGAGGCGCCTCGAGCGATCCGGGCGCGCCGAGCTCGGCGACGCAGCCCTCGCGGAGGAGCAGGTCGCCGGGACCGTCGAGCCCGGTGCGCGGATCGAGCAGGTGCGCCCCGCGGACGAGGAGCCAGGCCGGCGGGGCCGCGCGGGCGTCGAGCGCTCCAGCCGGGCGCGAGCCGGCGCCGTCGAGCCGACCGATCACTCCGGACGCCCCGCGACCTCGGCCAGGGCAGGCTCGGGCATTTCCTCCGTAAAGCCCGTGCCGTAAGTGGCCTCCTCCTCTCCCCCGCTCGCGAGCAGCTCGTACAGAACCGCCATCCGAACCACAACCCCCGACTCGACCTGCTGGGCGATCAGGGCCTGGGGCGAGTCGATCACCTCGGCCGAGAGCTCGACCCCTCGGTTCACCGGGCCCGGATGCATGAGGATCTGGTGCGGGCGCAGCCGGCGGCCGTCGATCTGGTAGCGCGCGGCGTACTCGCGCAGCGAGGGGACGAACGCTCCCTCCATGCGCTCGCGCTGCATGCGCAGGGCGTAGACGACGTCGGCATCCGCGAGCTCGTCGAGCGACGCGCGCACCCGGCACCCGAGTGACTCGATCTCGCGAGGGACGAGCGTGGGCGGCCCGGCGACCGTCACCTCGCAGCCCATGCGCCCGAAGGCGAGCACGTTCGAACGCGCGACCCGGCTGTGGAGGACATCGCCCACGATCCACACCTTGAGCCCGTCGAGCGCCCCCACGCGCTGGCGGAGCGTGTAGAGGTCGAGCAGCGCCTGGGTGGGGTGCTCGCGCTTGCCGTCGCCGGCATTGACCACCGCCGCCGGAGTCCAGCGCGCCACGAGCTCCGCCGCCCCGGCCCACGGCGACCGGATGACGACGAGCGCTGGGTCGTAGGCCGAGAGCGTGCGGACGGTGTCCTTGAGCGACTCGCCCTTGTCGACCGCGGAGCCCAGCGTCTTGACGTTCAGGAGATCGGCGGACAGGCGCTTGGCCGCGAGCTCGAAAGACGAGCTGGTCCGGGTCGACGACTCGTAGAAGAGGTTCACGACCGTCCTGCCACGCAGCACCGGCACTTTCTTGATCGAGCGCCCCGACACCTCGGCGAAGCTGTCCGCGCGCTCGAGGATGCGCTCGATGTCCTGTCGCTCGAGATCGGCGATCGAGATCAGGTGCCTCATGCACGGCCTTCCCTTCCGGTCGTCTCGTTTGCGGGCGCGCGCGACGAGCCGTCCCCATCGGGCGCGGGGCGGCCGCTCGGAGCGCCCGCCCTGGAGATCGCCACCTCGTCGCGCCCATCCAGCTCGGCGACACGCACGTTGACGCGCTCGGCGCGCGCGGTTGGCAGGTTCTTGCCCACGTAGTCGGGCCGGAACGGAAGCTCTCGGTGGCCGCGGTCGGCCAGCACCGCGAGCTGCACCCGGCGCGGGCGCCCGTAGTCGAACAGCGCCTCGATGGCGGCCCGGACGGTGCGCCCGGTGTACATCACATCGTCGACCAGCACGACCGTGGCGCCGTCGATCCCGAAGTCGATGTGCGAGGCGTGCACGACGGGCTGCGCGTGCCCCGCCCGCAGCCCGACGTCATCGCGGTAGAAGGAGATGTCGACATCGCCGAGCGGGACGTCGCGGCCGGTGAGGTCGGCGACGTTGTCACGCAGACGGCTCGCGAGCGGGGCGCCGCGGCGGTGGATGCCCACCACGGCGAGGTCCTCGTCTCCGGCGCGCTCGACGATCTCGTGAGCGATGCGCACCAGCGTGCGCTGTACGTCTTCGCCGTCGAGGACGACCTTCTCCTGCACCGTCTACGCCCTTCCTGGCCTCACGGGACCGGGTTAAAGAACTCTCGGACGAGGCTACCAGCCGCCGGCGACCGATCGTCTCAGGCCTGCAAGCGCCGCGGCGCTCAGCCGCCCGGCGCGCCTGGCGGCTCGCGCTTCTGACGCGGCACGTGCACGGGCGCTCCTCGCTCCGGGAAGGGAACCTCGACGCGGTCGAAGTCGCGCGGCACGACAGTGTTGGGAAACGCCTCGCGCGCCTCCTGCTCGATCTCCGACGGCTGATAGCGCTGCGAGATGTGCACGAGCGCCAGCAGCGTCACCTGCGCCTGCGCGGCCAGCATGGCCGCCGCTTGCCCGGTCGAGTGGCCCGTGGCGGCGGCTCGCTCCGCGTCGGCGTGGCCGAAGGTCGCCTCGTGGACCAGCAGGCTCGCCTCGTGGGCGGCGACTCGGGTCATCTCGCTCGGGGCCGTGTCACCGCTGATCACGACCTTGCGACCCGCCCGTGCGTCGCCCAGGACCTGCTCCGGGCGCACCTGTCCGAGTGAGCCCTGGACCGGCTCCCCGCCCTGGAGGCGCCCGAAGTCTGGCCCCTCCTCGACGCCCAGCTCGCGTGCGCGGGCGGCGTCGAAGCGCCCGGGACGGACGTCCTCGACGATGGCGTAGCCGTAGGCCGGCACGCCGTGCGCGACGCCGAACGAGGTCACCGTGTAGCCCGCTCCCGGGACGGGCGTCCCGGCCTCGACCTCGACCAGCGACAGGTCGTAGGTCACGCGCCCGATCACCGGGCGCAGGGCATCGAAGAGGGCCTTGAGCCCCGGGGGGCCGTGTACGGCCAGCGGCGCATCGCGACCCTGGAGCGAGAACGTCTTGAGCATGCCCGGGAGCCCGAGGAAGTGGTCGGCGTGGAAATGGGTGATGAAGACGGCGTCGAGAGCGACCAAGCCGCCGGAGCGAAGCAGCTGGCGCTGGGTGCCCTCGCCGCAGTCAAAGAGGAGCTGCTCACCGCCGCATCGGACCAGCGTGGAGGGCAGGCCGCGCCCCCTGGTCGGCGCCGACCCGGCCGTCCCGAGGAAGAGAACCTCGATCTCCATTCAGTCGAGCTCCACGTGCTCGAAGGCCACGCCGCCGCCCCCGGCGCGCGCGATCCCCATCGTGTGCCGCGGCTGGCGCCGCCGATCCGTGGGGCTCCCGGGGTTGAAGATCTGAAAGCCGGACGCCTGCTCGTGAAGCGGGATGTGCGAATGGCCGAAGACCACGGCGTCGGCATCCGGAAACCGCCTGCGCATGCGGCGGAGCCGGCCGCCGCCCGGCCCCGCGTCGTGGACGATGCCGATCAGTGCGCCCTCGGCCTCGACGATCCGCTCGGCCGGGAGACGCCCCGTGAGGTCCGGGTCGTCGAGGTTGCCGCGCACCGCCGCGACCGGCGGTCCGAGCGATTCGAGCTGCTCGAGCGCGCTGGACTCGACGAAGTCGCCTGCATGCAGCACGAGGTCCACCGCGCGGACG
>JACCUC010000192.1 GCA_013812065.1 Thermoleophilaceae bacterium
CTCCCTCAGGGCACCGAGCCCGCGGCTGCCCGCCCGCGCTCCTCGAGGCGGCGCCGCTGGGGCACCACCGTGTACTTCGGGTCGCGCGCCGACTCCTTGCCGGCTTGGAAGATTGCCCAGCGCTCGCATGCCGCGCCGGCCAGAGTAACGGCTCCTCCCCACAGCGCGACGAGCCGGCTGCGTCGCCCCGCGGTTGCGAGCGCAAGCCCGCCGGCGGCGGTGAGGCCCAGGGCGGTCCGCTTGAGCATCCGGACCCGCCCTCCGCTGTAGGGCTCGCCGAGCTCGCCAAGCCGCCGCTCCATCACCTGAGCGGTGGCGAGCTCTAGCGCCGCGCCTACCAGCGCGAGCCGCCGCCCGGGCCCGGCCTGACCAACCGGCGAGAGCATCGCCGCTGCGGCGCCCGCGCTGGCCATCGCACCTCCGGCGAACACGAACGGCAGCTCGTGGCGCGCCTCGTGCCACGCGGGTACCGCGGTGTCGGAGAGAAGCAGCGCGGTGTAGGTCGCGAGCGAGCAGCCGAGCGCTCCGCCGGCGAGCTCTGCCGCCACGCCGGTCCGCGGCGCGCGGCCGGTCAGCTCGCTCAGCCCCGCGAGGGTCGCCGCGCCCCCGTGCGCCGAGAGGATCCAGCTCCCCACGCTCATCGGCGAGGTCACCTTGAACATCCTGAGCATGTTGAGGAAGCGCTCGGGGCGGCCGAGGTCGGCGATCAGCAGCGCCGGGTTGACCGCGGTCATGGCGAGCGCGGTGAGGATGGCGCGCCGCGCGACCACCTCGTTGCCCGTGAGCCTTGCCCCGGCCGCGAGCGCCGACGACGCGCCGGTGAGCCCGCCCGTGAAGAAGTACCAGGGGATCTCCCACGTCCACACCGGCTCCTTGATGACCGGCCGCCCGTAGTAGGAGCGAAACCGAGCACGCTCGGTCATCGCGCCGCGCCCGTTCTCGTGCGCCGCGTCCGGCGAGACGAAGGTCGCCCCGCGCCGCTCGCCGTCGGGAAAGCTCACCGCGAGCCCCCGGCCAAGGCCGCGAGCACTCCCGCCGCGATCGCGCCCGCGGCGAGCCCCGCCGCCTTCCACATCCCGCCGAGGGCGCGCGTGGTGTCGACCGGGTCGGGCGGGAGCCCGTAGACCTCAGGCTCGTCGAGCAGCAGGAAGAACGCGCCGGCGCCCCCCACCCCGTCGCCCGGGTCCTCGCCGTACAGGCGAGCCTCGGCCATCCCGTCGGCGCGCAGGCGCTCGACGCGCTGGCGCGCGCGCGCGCGAAGCTCGTCGTGGTCGCCGAACTGGATCGAGTTGGTGGGACACGCCTTGGCGCAGGCGGGCTCGAGGTCGTCGACGAGGCGTTCGTAGCAGAGCGTGCACTTCCACACCCGTCCGTCGCCCTCACGGCGGTCGAGCACGCCGAAGGGACAGGCCGGCACGCAGTAGCCGCAGCCGTTGCAGATATCCTCCTGCACGACCACGGTCCCGTACTCGGTGCGAAAGAGCGCTCCGGTCGGGCACACGTCGAGGCAGGCGGCGTGCGTGCAGTGCTTGCACACGTCGGAGCTCATGAGCCAGCGCAGCCCCTCGCCGTCGCGCTCGGACTCGATCTCGCTGCGTTCGACGACCTCCTGGCGGTGCGCCTCGGCGACGAACGAGTCGGGCGCGCCCTCGGCCACGCCTCCGACCGCCAGTCGCTGCTCGACGAACGCCACGTGGCGCCAGGTGTCGGCGCCGAGGTCGCCGGTGTTGTCGTAGGAATGGCCGGTGAGCTCGTACGAGGTCGCGGGAACGTGGTTCCACTCCTTGCACGCCACCTCGCACGCCTTGCAGCCGATGCAGATCGAGGTGTCGGTGAAGAAGCCGACGCGCGGCTTGGCGTCCTCGCCGTACGTGGACGGCCACGCCGGGGTCTCGATTACGGTCACGCCGCCGCTGCTCACGCCGGGTGCCCCCTCCCGAAGCCCGCTCGCGATAGCCGTCCACGAGCTCGAGCCGCGCCTGTCCCCGTGGGCGACGCCCCGGCCGGATGTCGCACGTCATCGCCTTGTACTCCCCGATGTGGACGTTCGGGTCGAGCACCACCGACAGCAGTTCGTTGGCGGAGTCGCCGGCGACGACGCCCTTGCCGCCCCAGTGATAGGGGAGACCGACCGCGTGTACCCGCCGCCCGTCGACGGTCATGGGCGCGATCCGCTCGGTCACCAACACGCGCGCCTCGATCGCCTGGCGCATGGTCACCACGGTCGCCCAGCCGCCGTGCTCGAGCCCGCGCTCGGCGGCGAGCTCCGGCGAGACCTCGCAGAACATCTCGGGCTGGAGCTCCGACAGGTACGGCACCGTCCGCGACATCCCGCCCGCGGTGTGGTGCTCGGTCAGCCGGTAGGTCGTCAGGAGGAACGGGAAGGCGTCGGCCCCCGGCTGACCGTCGGAGGGGTTGTGGGGGTTGTCGGGGCGGGGGAACTCCTCGCGCGCCGGGTTGACCTGCTGGGCGTAGAGCGGGTTCGAAAGCGGCGACTCCTGCGGCTCATAGTGGGTCGGAAGCGGCCCGTCCTTGAGCCCCGAGGCCACGTACAGCCAGCCCACTCCGTCTGCCTGCATGATGAACGGGTCGTCGCCGCGCAGCGCGTCCTCGGCCTCGGCGCCGTCGGGCGGAACGTAGTCCGGCCGCTTCGTCGGCTCGAAGTCCGGTACGTCGTAACCCGTCCAGCGCCCCTCGTCCTCGTCCCACCAGACGAACCGCTTGCGCTCCGACCAGGGCTTTCCCTCGGGGTCGGCGGAGGCGCGGTTGTAGAGGACGCGGCGGTTCATGGGCCACGCCCAGGCCCACTCGTGCGCGAGCCAGTTCTGCTCTCCCCCCGGCTTCTTCCGTGCGACCTGGTTGATCTCGTCGGCGTAGCAGCCCGCGTAGATCCAGCACCCGCAGGTCGTCGACCCATCGTCTTTGAGCGGGAGGTAGCTCGAGATCGCGTTGTCGTCGGCGTCCCAGCCGCTGATCTCGCGCAGGACGGCCTCGGCGTCGGGATCGCCGTGGGTCCCCTCGAGCGGGTACTCCCAGGCGAGGTCGAGGATGGGCCGGTCACGCGGGTCGGTCGAGCCCGCCAGCCGCTCGCGGACCCGCTGGCCGAGGTAGTACATGAACCACAGTTCCGAGCGGCAGTCGCCCTTGGGCTCGACCGCCTTCCAGTGCCACTGAAGGAGGCGCTGGGTGTTGGTGAAGCAGCCGTTCTTCTCGGTGTGAGCGGCCGCCGGCATGAAGAAGACCTCCGTTCCGATGTTCTCGGGCCGCTGCTCGCCGCTCTCGATCTCGGCCGAGTCGTACCAGAAGGCCGCGGTCTCGTTCTCCGAGAAGTCGCGAACGACGAGCCACTTGAGCTTGGTCATCGCCTCGCGGTGGAGCTTCGAGTTCGCGGAACCGACCACGGGGTTCTGGCCCATCACGAAGTAGCCGTCGACCTTCCCGTCCTGCATCTCGAACATCGTCGAGTAGTGGGAGTGATCGCCGGTGAGGCGCGGAAGATGGTCGAAGCAGAAGTCGTTCTCGGGCGTGGCTGCATCGCCGAAGTAGGCCTTCAGCAAGCTGACCGTGTAGGCGCGCATATGACCCCAGAAGCCCCCCGGAGGGCGGTTCTCCTCGATGAACCGCTCGAGGTCGAGCTCCGGGGCCGCATTCGGCATCGGGATGTACCCCGGCAGCAGGTTGTAGAGAGTGGGTATGTCGGTCGAGCCCTGAATCGAGGCGTGCCCGCGCAGGGCGAGTATCCCGCCACCCGTTCGGCCGATGTTGCCGAGCAGGAGTTGCACGATCGCCGCCGCGCGGATGTACTGGACCCCGACGGTGTGCTGCGTCCACCCGACCGCGTAGGCGAAGGCGCTCGTCCGCTCACGCCCCGAGTTGCGGCAGAGCGCCTCGGCGACCTCGACGAACTGCTCCCGCGGCACCCCGCAGACGCGCTCGACCATCTCTGGCGTGTAGCGCGAGTAGTGGCGCTTCACGATCTGGAACACGCAGCGCGGGTGTTCGAGCGTCTCGTCGACCGACGGCGGGTGACCGCTCTCGAGGCCGGCGCCGTGAGCGCCGTGGGAGGCCTCGCCGCCGCCGAGCTGGCCGCCCTGCTCGCGCCCGCCCGCGGCCGACTTCGCGGTCATGCCCTCGTATTGCCACGAGCTCGGGTCGTAGGCGCCCGACTCGGGGTTCCAGCCCGAGAACAGGCCATCGAGGTCCTCGGTGTCGGCGAACTCCTCGTCGACGATCGTGGCCGCGTTCGTGTACGGGATCACGTACTCGCGGAACTCACGCCCTCCCTCGAGGATGTAGTTGATGATTCCGCCGAGGAACGCGATGTCGGTGCCGGCTCGGATCGGGACGTGGAGGTCGGCCATCGCGCTCGTGCGGGTGAAGCGCGGGTCGACGTGGATGAGCTTGGCGCCCCGCTCCTTGGCCTCCATCACCCACTGGAACCCGACCGGGTGGTTCTCGGCCATGTTCGAGCCCTGGATGACGATGCAGTCGGAGTGCTGGAGGTCCTGCTGGAAGTCGGTGGCGCCGCCGCGCCCGAACGAGGTCCCGAGACCCGGGACCGTCGAGGAGTGTCATATGCGGGCCTGGTTCTCGATCTGTACCGCGCCCATAGCGGTGAACAGCTTCTTGATCAGGTAGTTCTCCTCGTTGTCGAGGGTCGCGCCGCCGAGGTGGGCGAAGCCGAGCGTGCGGTTGAGCTTGGCGCGCTCGCCGTCGATCTCGGTGTCGTGCTCCCAAGTGCGCTCGCGCGCCGCTATGACCCGGTCGGCGAGCATGTCCATCGCCGCGTCCAGCGGGAGGTTCTCCCACTCGGTGGCGTAGGGGCGGCGGTACTTGATCCTGTACTCGCGCAGCGGGTTGTTGACGAGCTGCTCGGAGGCGGCGCCCTTGGGGCACAGCCGCCCGCGCGAGATCGGCGAATCGGGATCGCCCTCGATCTGGATGACATCGCCGTCGCGGTGGTAGACGCGCTGGCCGCAGCCCACCGCGCAGTACGGGCAGATCGACTGCGCCATCTCCGCGTCGCGGATGCGCGGAGCCAGCTGCCGCGAGTGCTTCGACTGCGCGGCGCGACCGAGGCCGCGGCGATCGACCGCGAGCTGCTGCGCAAGCGGCAGTGACATCAACTTGTCACGGACGGTCATCCGTTCCCTCCTCGGGGCCTCGGCGCGGCGACGCGCGAAGACTACCCGTGCGGAGTTGCGGGGATCGGACCCAGCCGGCCGCGCCTACTGCTCGACGACCTCAGTGCCCGCTCCTGGCGCCCCCTAGCGTCCTGGAGCACCCTCGACGGGCGCGGCGGTCGACTCGAGCAGGAAGACCTCGACGGCCACATCGGGGTCGATGTGGTTGTCGCTCATGAAGGCGACCACCCGGCGCCCGGTCAACTCCTCGATCGCAGCGCTTGCCTCCTGGCGCATCGTGCGCTGGAAGGTGCCCCGGAGCTGCAGGACGGCCTCGGACTGCTCGTGCTCGGTGAGCGCGCGCTCACCCTTGGTCAGGGTGTCCTGAAGCAGGCAGACGACGAGGCCGTCATCGATGAACGTCCGCGCCCGCGTCGGCCCCCGCCCGGTGTATTCGCTCATGAGCTGAACGACTTTGTTGGAGATGGCTGCGCTGAGCTGACCGCCCTCGAGCTGGTCAGGCTTGTCGCCGTCTTCCTCGCCCATGTCGTACCTCGGTCGCTTGTGATCCGTCCCGCGTGGTGCCGCTTCCCGAAGGGCGACCAGCGGTCCGCCCGACCCGAGCTTCACAAAAGCGCCGAACTTGCTACCTCATGGCCGACAGGACGAGCGTACTAGGCGCCCCTTTATGCGTCTACCTCAACGGCGCCCCGCGAGGCTCAGCCCGCGCTCGCCGCCGCGGCCACCTCGCCGTCGCCGTCGCCGTCGCCGTCTCCCTCGGTCGCCGCGGCTTCGAGCCGTCCGAGCGCCCGGCGGATCAGCCGCGAGACGTGCATCTGCGAGACCCCGATCCGCCCCGCGATCTCCGACTGGGTCAGGTCTTCGAGGAACCGCATGTGCAGGATGCGCCGGTCACGCTCGTCGAGGTCGCGCAGGGCGGGAGCGATCGTGGCCGCGAGCTCGACGAGCTCGTAGCGCTCGTCGAGCTCGCCGATCGTATCGCCGAAGACCGCGTCGCCGGCCTCGTCGCCGCCCGGCCGCGGAGCCTCGAGCGAGAGCGCGTCATAGGCCAGGGCGGCCTCCATGGCCTCAAGCACCTGCTCCTCGGGAAGATCGAGATCGCGGGCAACCTCGGCCGCCGCGGGCGAGCGCCCGAGCTCCTTGGCGAGGCGGGTGACCGTGGCCTGGACGGCGACCGTGCGCTCCTGCATCCCGCGCGGGACGTGGACCGCCCAGCCGAAGTCGCGAAAGTAGCGCTTGAGCTCTCCGACCATGGTCGGGACGGCGTAGCTCGAAAAGGCGGTCGTGCGATCGGGGTCAAAACGGTCGATGGCCTTCACGAGGCCGACGCTCGCCACCTGGACGAGGTCGTCGAGTGGCTCTGAGCCGCGTTGGTAACGGCGCGCGAGCTGGCGGGCGAGCGGGAGGAAGCGCTCGCAAAGCTCATCGCGGGCGCGGAAGTCGCCGTGGCGGTGGTAGCGTAGGAGGAGGCGGCGATCCTCGCGGGCTGCGGGCTTGGGCGGGGCGTGCTGCTGCGGCGTCGGGGCGGCTTCCACGGCCAGGGTCACGGGCGGGCTCCTTGGTCATCGAGGACTCAGAAGGAGCCGTTCGAGGCCGCCGAGCGACCCGCGTCCGTCTCTTCCCGGTTTGACCTTGGCGAGCAGCCCTGCGAAGGCGCTCTCCCCGGCTACACGTGTTGTAGCAGGAAAGCTCCTCGACGTGTGAAAGTGCTGCGCAGGAAGCGGAACGACGCGTCTGAGCGTCGCTTCGCGGCCGTCTCGCCGTGCTGGAGTCTCGCCACCGGACAGGGTGCGCCCGGCGCGGCCTCACCGGCAACAGTCCTCAGCGCAGCCCTTCCCGACCTTCCCGGCTTCCCCGCCGACCCGAGCCGGAGGAGCGCAGCAGCCCTCGCCACGCCAGGTCTCGACGCCCTCCTTGAGGGCGACCGCGGCGATGACCAGCCCCGCCGCCGGGTCGAGCCACCAGAGGCCGAGAAAGGCGTTCCCGGCCAAGCCCGCGAGCAGGGCGGCAGAGAGGTACGAGCAGAGCAGGTTCTGCTGACCCTCGCCTCGCAGGGCGACCGATTCCATCCGGTCTCCGATGCGCCGCTTGGCTCGACCCAGGTAGGGCATCAGCAGGAGGCTCGTGACCGCGAGGCCGATCCCCACCCAGCTCGCGTCGGGACGCTCCCCGCCGAGGAGAGCGTCGAGCGACTCGTAACCGACGTAGGGTGCGAGCAGGAAGAACTGGATGGCGACGAGCAGCTGGGCGCGGCGCTCGGCCGCCTCGGCCAGGAGGCGGGCGCCGGTGAAGCGCCAGACGATGACGAGGCTCGCGAAGCCCTCGATCGCGGAGTCGATCCCGAAGCCGATCAGGGCCGGGGAGGCGGCGGCGATCCCCGCGGTGAGGGCGACCGCGCCCTCGACGGTCATGTAGCCGAGGCTTGCCCAGGAGAGCAGCTTGGCCCGACGCGCCAGCCGCAGCCACTCGGTGCGCCCGACGGCCGAGGCCGAGCCGGCGGCTCGTGGCGGCCCGACGAGGCTCACGGCGCGATCGCGGCCGGCTCGGGCAGCAAAGCGCCGAGTAGAGCTCGTCCCTCGTCGGTGAGCCCGTAGAGAACGGTGCGTCCGTCGCGGCGGGAGCTCGCGAGGCCCGCCGCGCGCAGAGCCCGCACGTGGTGGGAGACGAGATTCTGGGCGCGCTCCCAGACCCACGCGAGGTCACAGACGCACAGCTCGTCTCCCTGCGCCAAGGCAGCGGCCACCGCGAGGCGAGTTGGATCGGAGAGGGCGCGGGCGCGGGCGGCGGCGTGAGCGGCGGCCTCGGGCGTCAGCCGCGACTGGCGGAGAGCCTCGGCCTTTGAGAGGTCGAGGCAGAGGAGGTCGCAGCGGTCGGTGGTGACGCCGCGATACTAACGAGCGTTGGGTTCGGGCCGGCCTGCGGCGCTGGCGGGGAGAGCGAGTGCCCGCCGCGCGCAAGCGAGCCTCCGGTAGCTAGAGGAGAAAGACGATCACGATGATGACGATGATCAGAAGCACCGCTCCGCTACCGATGTAGATCCCCATTGACTCACCTCCCGTTTTGGTCTGGAGGTCGAGTTACCCGGCCTCCTCCCGGGCCAACCCTCACCAAACAAAGGGGCATGAGCCGGACCAGGTTCCACGGAGTGAGCCGGGCCCGTCTGCGGCCTGCAGGTCTCGCAGGGGGCACCTCCCACTGGGAACAGTATGACTGACAGGTATGCTGACGGTATGACGAAGCAGATAGCCGTGAAGCTCTCGGAGGAGTTGGTGGGCGAGCTCGACCGCCTCATCGACGCAGGGTGCTTCGAGAGCCGCTCACACGCCGTCCGCAGTGGCCTCGAGGCTGCCGTCGCGGCGCAGCGCGGCCGGGAGCTCGACCAGCGCTACCGCGACGCTTTCGACCGCCTGCCCGAGACCCCGGGGGAGATCGAAGAGGCGCAACGCCTGGGAGTCGAGGCGATTCGCGACGAGCCGTGGGAGCGGTGGTGGTGAGACGGGGTGAGGTGTGGTGGGGCGAGGCCCCGGACGAGCAGGGGCGACCGTTTCTGATCGTGAGCCGGGACGCGGCCAACGAGGTGATGCAGCGAGTCCTGGTCGCGCCAGTGACCAGACGAATCAGGAATCTGCCGAGCGAGCTCGCACTCGGAGCCGGCGAGGGTCTGCCGGTCGACTCGGTTGCCTCGTTCGACAACCTGCGGCCCTTTCCGCGGTCGATGCTCGTTCGCCGGCTCGGGACGTTGGGTCCGCGCCTCCACGAGCTGTGCCGCGTGGCCGCAGCGACGCTCGACTGCTGACCTCGCCGAGCGGCGCGACGCTCAAGCTCAGCCGGGCGGGACGCAGCCGGTCTTCGACACGTTATCTCGTGATAGAGCAGTGGGTTGTCGGGTGGTGCGGTAGGGCGCCTGGAGACGCTCAACGGGGGACGCGTAGTGGAGCTCGCGCGTCGTCGGCGCGGGTGAGGAGCCCCGAAGGGGCGACGAGCCGTGCCGACGCGGCGTGACTGGCTGTCCTAGTGGTCGCTCCTGCAAGACGCCTGTCGTTTGCAGGAGAATCGGCGTGTGCAGGTGAATCGCATCGTCGTCCTGGTTGGGCGACGATGGGAGCGGAGATGGCGGCGCACGCCAAGCGGATCGAG
>JACCUC010000101.1 GCA_013812065.1 Thermoleophilaceae bacterium
CCCCGCAGGAGGTCGAACAGCGCCGCGCCGACGACGATCGGCACCGGCCCGGCGGGCGTGGGATGGCCGCGGCCCTGCTCCTCGCACCAGCGCATCGCGCCGTCGCAGGCGGCGAGGCCGAACGCCGAACCCCCGGCCAGCATCACGACGTCGACGCGCTCGACGCGCCGTCCGGGCACGAGCAGATCCCACTCGCGGGTGGCCGGCGCGCCTCCCCGGACCTCGCCGGAGGCCCGTGAGCCCTCCGGGAGGACGATCGCGGTGGCGCCGGTCCGGGCGACTTCGTCGGTGTAGTGGCCGACGCGCACGCCGGGCACGTCGGTGATCACCAGGCGGTCACTTCGGCGCAACCGCGTACGCGGCGACGTCCTTGGGCCACTCTGTCACGTCACTATGTTACATGAAGCGACGACACGCTAGAGTCGCGGGAGCGCCGACCGCCGGCGTCGGCGACCACACGAGGAGACGACCTTGACAGACGACACCGCCACGCGCGAGCTCGTGCTCCACGGGCACCGCATGAGCTATCGCACCGCCGGCGAAGGCCCTGTGATAGCGCTCGTCCACGGCATCACCTCCACCTCCGACACCTGGCGCGAGCTCCTGCCCCTGCTGGCCGAGCGCCACACCGTCGTAGCGCCCGACCTGCTCGGCCACGGCAACTCGGCCAAGCCGCGGGGCGACTACTCGCTCGGCGCCTACGCCGCGGGCCTTCGCGACCTGCTGCTGGCGCTCGGACACGACCGCGCGACCGTGGTCGGGCACTCGCTCGGCGGCGGGGTGGCGATGCAGTTCGCCTACCAGTTCCCCGAGCGCTGCGAGCGTCTGGCCCTGATCTCGAGCGGCGGCCTCGGCCGCGAGGTGCATCCGCTTCTGCGGGCTGCGTCGCTGCCCGGCTCGGAGCTCGTGCTGCCTCTGATCGCCGCGCCGAAGGTGCTCGAGGCGGGTGCGGCCGTCGGCGCGTTCCTGACCCGGATCGGTCTGCGGCCCTCCTCGGACCTCGGTGAGATCGCCCGCGGTTACGCGTCGCTCGGCGACTCCCGCTCGCGCCTCGCCTTCCTCCACACCCTGCGCGCGGTGATCGACCCGTTTGGCCAGCGGATCAGCGCCTCCGACCGCCTCTACCTAGCCGCGGAGGTGCCGACCCTGATCGTCTGGGGCGAGCGCGATCCCGTGATCCCCGCCGAGCACGGGCGCGACGGCCACGCGGCCATGCCCGGCAGCCGCCTCGAGATCCTTCCGGAGGCCGGCCACTTCCCGCACCTCGAAAAGCCGCGCACGGTCGCACGGGTGCTCGAGGAGCTGGTCGCGGACTCGCAGCCCGCCGACATCCGGGCCGAGGACCTACGGCAGCGGCTGCTCGCGGGCGCCGACGCGGGATAATCCTGCGCGGGCTTGGGTTTGCGCGCCGGGTTCCGGGGAATCGGGCGGGCGCGGCGGATGTGTCGCCGGACGCTCGTTCGGGCGGGACGTCGGCACAGACGCCGCCCGCTGCGGCGGCCCGGACCGGCTGCCTCGCAGCTAGGCCTCGGGCGGAATCAGCACCGACTCGTCACGCCAACCAGGCTCGACCTCGTCGAGGGCCCGGGCCACGCGCGGGTAGTCCGCCGGCAGGAGCACGGAGTCGCTCCCCACCTTCGGCGTGTCGATCTCGAGCTGCTCGGCGAGCCGGCCCACCAAATCCTCGAGCTTTTCCCGGTCTGCCCCGGGAGCGACTTGCCAGACCGCCGGTACCGCGTCCATGGCAGGATCCTAGCGGCCAGCCGGTGCTGGCAGCGACTTCGAGCGCGGTACGGTGTCCCGTCGGATGAGACCGATGAGGTACGTGCTCGCCAACTGGAAGATGTATCTCGCCGGCGACCAGGCCGCCGAGCTGCTCCAAACCGCCCAGGCAGGCCTGGCGGAGAGGTTTCCCGTCGGCAGTGAGCCGCCGACGCTCATCGTGTGTCCGCCGTTCCCCTCGCTCGCCCCGCTCGGCGCCCTGGTGGATCGGCGACTCGTCCGGCTCGGCGCCCAGAACTGCCACTGGGAAGCCGAGGGACCCTACACCGGCGAGGTCTCGCCGCGGATGCTCGCGGAGCTGGTGGACTACGTCTTGATCGGCCACAGCGAGCGGCGAGCCGCGGGAGAGCGCGACGCTCACATTGCCAAGAAGGTCGCGGCGGCGGCCGAGGCGGGGCTCACCCCGATCCTGTTCGTGGGCGAGGACGAGCCGACGAGCAGCGCCACCGACGAGGCCGAGCGACGGCTGGAGCGCGGGCTGATCGACGTGGACCTCGAACGGCACCACGTGGTGATCGTGTACGAGCCCACGTGGGCGATCGGAGCGGACCGGCCGGCCGACTCAGGGCACGTACGAGGGGTGGTCGAACAGCTCAAGGACCGGCTCGACAAGCTGGGGGCCAAGCGGCCGGAGGTCATCTACGGCGGCACGGTCAACGTTCACAACGTGGAGCAGTTCACCGGCGTCGACGTGCTCGACGGAGTGGGAGCAACCCGAGGCAGCCTCGAGGCCTCGGACCTCCTGCAGATCGTCGACCGGGTCGCCCGCGCCTGAACGCGCCCTCAGGCGAGAGCGGGCACCGGAGCGGGCTGGACCCAGCGCCGTTCGACGTCGGCCGCGCGCACCGCGTCGAAGAGCGCCTGTACTCGCAGGCCCTCCTCGAGCGATGGGTCGGGCTCGGCACCCTCGCGGATCGCCGCGAAGAAGTTGCGCGCCACCTGCTTGAAGGCCTCCGAGGAGCTCGGGTCGAGCGGTCCCTCGGACTGGAGCTCCTCGCCCGCGCGCCCCCACCAGACCCGCTGATCGCCGTCGAGCCGAGCCGTGCCCGCGTCGCCGTGAATCTCGATCACGTCCCCGCGCCCGTGCTGGGCGGTGGACAGGAGGCTGACGAGCCCCAACCCGCCGCCGCGGAAGCGGAGCAGGACGCCATAGGCGTCTTCCGCGGTCACCCGGCGCATCTCGTCCTCGCCCGCCGGGCGCTCTGGCACGCCGACCTCCGTCGCGGCGGCGACCGCCTCCACGTCGGGAAAGATCTCGAGGATCAGGTCAAGGTCGTGGACGCCGTAACCCTGGAGCCGGCCGCCCCCGAGCGTGGCGTCGTGGACCCACGTCCAGGGCCGCGAGTCGGGCTCGGCGTGATCGTCGTAGACGAGCGAGACCGAGACCATCCGCGGCTGTCCGACGACCTCGCGAGCGCGCTCGATCAGGCGCCGGCGTGACTCCTGCATCCGGCGCTCCCAGTCGACCGCCCCGACCACACCCGCCGACCGGATGCCGGCCGCGATCCGCCGCGCGTCCTCGAGGTTGTCCGCCATCGGCTTCTCGCACATGACGTGGAGGCCGCGCTCGGCGGCCGCCAGGGCGAACTCCGGGTGCGTCACCACCGGCGTGGCCACGTGCACGGCCTCGAGCCCGGGCACCGAGAGCAGCTCGTCGAAATCCGAGGTCCCGAGCTCGAGACCCGCATCGTCGGCGAGCTCCCGGGCGCGCTCGCCTCGGTGCGACCAGATTGCGACCGGCTCGAAGCCGTCGAGCTCCGAGTAGACGGGCAGCGCCACCTTTGAGCCGTAGCCGCCGCCGGCGATCGCGATCTTCACGGGGTCGTTCATCGAAAAGGCCGTCCGGGCGGGCAAGCTATCAACAAGGGCGCCGCGCTGGGCGGTGCCATAGTTTGTGCCAATCGACGAAGGAGGGGCCTTGGGCACTCGAGTGGAGAAGGCAAACGGCGGGCCGTCGGAGCCCGAGGAGATCAAGGCCAAGTTCGAGCAGGAGGGTCTCCGTCCCCACGACTGGGGCAACGCTCCCGGCTACGAGTACGAGTGGCACTCGCACGGCTACCACAAGGTGCTCTACTGCGTGTCCGGCAGCATCGTCTTCCACACCCACGAGGAGGACCTGGAGCTCGAGCCGGGCGACCGCATGGAGATCGAGCCGGGTATCGAGCACGGCGCCACGGTCGGGCCCGACGGGGTGAAGTGCATGGAGGCCGCGCGCTGAGGCTGGGGGCTCCGGCTCAGGAGAGCCGGCGGGGCAGCTCCTCCTCGTACTCCGGGAAGTAGCCGGAGACCACGTCCAGCGAGAACTCCGACATGATCGAGGAGGCGGGCTCGCGCTCGAGGAGGAACTCGAAGGTTTCCCGAACGACGCGCTCGAGGTTGTCCTCCGGGAGGTCGAGCTTCTCGATAAAGCTCTCGGGAACGGTGACGCGGTGGCTCGTCTCGGGGTCGGCGTCGCGCACGGCGACCTGAAACTCGCGCGGGCCAGTGGAGGTGATGCCGATGTCAGCCATGTCGGTCTCGTTCGTGCCGGCGCTGCCCGGCGGGGCGGGGAAGCGTCCAGCCTACTGCCATCTCGCGACTAAGGCACCAGAGGAGCGGAAAGCACGCTCACCGGCGGAGCTGCAGGGCGGCAGGCGGCAGCGCGATGAGTCCCCTCAGGCGTCCGAGCGGGCCATGATTTTCGGTCAGCGCCCGGCGCAGCCCCCGCCGGTCCAGGCTCGGCGGCTGGCCCTCCACGAGCGCGCCGAAGCGCCGCTCGCGCAGGCGACGGGCGTACCGGGCGGCGGCGGGGCCCGCTTCCTCGTCCAACCGGCGCTCGAGCTCAGCCAGCGTGGTCTGGGGTGGAACGCTCCAGCCGAGCCGCTCGAGTGCCGCGCGCAACTCGTCGGCCTCGTCGGCGACCGAGCCTCGGCGCCCTCTCCGGTGAACGCGGCGAGCCAGGAGGGAGACAGCCAGCGCGACGACCACCGCGAGGGGGACCGCGACACCAGCGGAAATACCATCTTCGCTTTCGGCGCTCTGCGGCGACCTGCGACGGGTGGCCGGCCGGTTGCCCGAGTCGCCGCGGTCACGGCGCCGCTGCTGCGCCCTGCGGCGCTGTCGCCGCGAGCGTGAGCGCTCCCCACGCTCCGGCTTGGAGCTCGCCGACGGCGGCTTCGTGCGGCGCTCCTGCGGGGGGCGGTCGGGGGGCGGTCGATTGACCTCGGTCGCCCTGGCGAGCGGCAGCGCGACGAGGCCGGCCGCGACCACGGCGACGCTCGCGGCCAACGCCGCCGTCGGCTGCGCGCGCACGCTTGTCAGAAAGAGCCACACCACGAGTGCGAGCAGGAGCAGAGCGCCGCGTGCGGCCGGATCGGACGGCGGGCGCTCCGCTCCGGCGAACCCGATCAGGGTCAGCAGAAGCAGCAGAGCGCCGAC
>JACCUC010000065.1 GCA_013812065.1 Thermoleophilaceae bacterium
TCGGAGCACCACACCACCATCACGGGACACTTCTCGGGGCGGCCGCGGGCATCCTCATCGGAGTGTCCGATGTAGCGGTCAAGGCCCTCGTCGGCGCGGTGGGGGCGGGCGGCCCGGTCGCCCTCGCTTCTCCCTGGCTCGCCGCCGCGGCTATCGCCGCACTTCTCGCCTTCTACGCCTCTGCGCACGGGCTCCAGCGCGGCGAGGCGGTGCCGGTGATCACCCTCACCAGCGCGGCGGCCAGCATCACGGCGATCGGCGGGGGCATCATCGTCTTCGGCGATCCGCTGGCGGGCGACCCGTTCGGCATCGTCGTCCAGTTCCTCGCCTTTGCGCTGGTGATCGCCGCCGCGGTCCTCACTCCCGCGCCGGTGCGCGCCGTTGAGGCGCGGTCGTAGGGCGGGTTTCCTCACTCGCCGCCGGCTCCGCGCGTCCCCGAGCGGGTGTCGTCGACTGCTAGCATCGCGCCGATGCCGAGCACCAATCAGCTCGTCCGCAAGGGTCGCTCCCGGCCAAACAAGAAGGTCGCGACGCCGGGCCTCAAGTCGGGCCACGGGCGCAAGCGCCAGATCGCCGCGCCTCAGCGGCGCGGGGTGTGCACGCGCGTCTACACGACGACGCCTAAGAAGCCGAACTCGGCGCTGCGCAAGGTCGCGCGCGTGCGCCTGACCAACGGGATGGAGGTCACCGCCTACATTCCCGGCGAGGGCCACAACCTGCAGGAGCACTCTGTCGTGCTCGTCCGCGGCGGTCGGGTCAAGGATCTTCCGGGCGTCCGCTACAAGGTCGTGCGCGGAACGCTCGACGCCTCAGGCGTGTCCGACCGTAGGAAGGCTCGCTCGCAGTACGGCGTCAAGGCTCGCTGAGCGAATGCCTCGTCGCGCCGCCGCCGGCGTCCGCCCGGTCGAACCCGATCCCGTGCACGGCTCCCGGCTCGTGCAGCAGGTGATCAACAAGGTGATGAGCGACGGCAAGAAGTCGCTCGCCGAGCAGATCGTCTACGACGCCCTCCAGATCCTCTCGCGGCGCACGAGCGACGACGCGGTCGACGCGCTCGAGAAGTCGGTCCGCGAGCTGACCCCGGTGCTCGAGGTCCGCTCCCGCCGGGTCGGTGGTGCCACGTATCAGGTTCCGGTCGAGGTGCCGGCCCGACGTGCCCGCACGCTGGCCGTGCGCTGGCTGATCCAGTTCTCCCGCGCGCGCCGCGAGCGCACGATGGCCGAGCGCCTGGCCGGCGAGCTCTCCGACGCCCTGTCCCAGCAGGGCGGCGCCTACAAGCGCAAGGACGACATCTACCGGATGGCCCAGGCGAACAAGGCCTTCGCCCACTATCGCTGGTAGCTCCAGCCCCACCGCGTAGTTCTCCCTAACGCCGAGGGAGACTGCACTCTTCGCACTCTGGCCTCACGAGTCGAGCCCGGGGATGCGGACGATTGGTAGCTCCCCGTGCTCGGCCTCCAACGCGAGCAGGTCGTTCCGATCCTGCGGACGGCCAGCGAGACGCTTCATCGCGACGATGGTCTCGAGCCCCGCGATCAAGAAGGCGCCGTCGCCGAGATCCGCGCTCAACGCTGAGTGAGCCGCGGTCGCGTAGTCGAGCGGGGGTTCGCCCTCCCGAATCAGGTCGACCAGCCCGGCATCGGTTTGGACCCGAAGGTGCGGGCTGGCGGCAACGAGCTCGAGGTCGGCGGGCCGGCGGTCGCGCGTGCGGATGGCTTGGAGCGCGCCGAGCGCGGATGCACAGCGCTCGTCGTTCGACCGGTCGTCGGGCACGAGCAGGTCGACATCCTGTGTCGCTCGGACGTAGCGGTTCGCGATCACCGCGAAGCCACCGACGACCACGAACTTCACGGCCGCCGCCAAGAATGCCGCCGTGACGGCGCGGAGCTCAGGCGGTGGTATCCGCTCGGCCACCGCTGCTCCGCTCGACTGCGCTCAGCAGCGAGGCAGCTTGGGCCGAGAGATGCATGCCCAGTCGCAACAGCTCCTCGACGGGAGTATCCGCGGGCGGACGCAGGAGCTCCCGTTTCTCCCGCCCGAGACGCGCCCACTCCGGGTGGGCCGGGGTAAGGAGCGTGTTGGCGCGCACTGGCACGAGCTCATGGTAAGCGTGTCGGCGGACTATAGGAGGCGTCGCTCGCCAACCCGCGCGGCTAGTCGCGCCTCAACCTCAGCACCCCTCCGCCTGCTAGCATCGCCCTTGGCTCGGGGAAGCGTTCGCGCTCTCCGTGCCGGCTCGGATCCTCACTCCGCGCTCGCGGACGGGTCCGAGCAACGACACCCTCTCATGGAGTCCACGACGACATAGCCACCCTCCGGGCAACGCCACCGTACCCACGGGCCCGGCTGACGGGCCCTTTTTCTGCCCGCGACCACGACCGCAAGCACGAGAAGCAAGCGAACATGGCACGAGAAGTCTCACTCGAGAAGACGCGCAACATCGGGATCATGGCGCACATCGACGCCGGCAAGACGACCACGACCGAGCGCATCCTCTTCTACACGGGTCGCACCCACAAGCTCGGTGAGGTCCACGAGGGCGCGGCCACCATGGACTGGATGGCCCAGGAGCAGGAGCGGGGGATCACCATCACCTCCGCAGCCACCACGGCCGCCTGGCGCGACCACCGGGTCAACATCATCGACACCCCCGGGCACGTCGACTTCACCGTCGAGGTCGAGCGCTCGCTGCGCGTGCTCGACGGCGCGGTCGCCGTCTTCGACTCCGTAGCGGGCGTCGAGCCGCAATCCGAGACCGTCTGGCGCCAGGCCGACAAGTACCGCGTTCCGCGGATCGCCTACATCAACAAGATGGACCGCACCGGCGCGGACTTCGACATGGGCGTCAGGACGATCATCGATCGTCTCGGGGCGAACCCGATCCCCGTCCAGTTGCCGATCGGCTCCGAGTCGGAGTTCCAGGGCATTCTCGACCTCGTGAACATGAAGGCGATCATGTACTCGGACGACCTCGGGCGCGAATGGACGGTCGAGGACGTCCCCGCCGACATGGCCGATGTCGCGGCAGAGGCTCGCACCCACCTGCTCGAGGCGATCGCCGAGTACGACGACGAGCTCATGGAGGCCTACCTGGCCGAGGAGCACATCGACGTCGATCGCGTGCGCGCCGCCATCCGTCAGGCCACTCTGGACATCTCGATCACCCCGGTGCTGTGCGGCTCCTCGTTCAAGAACAAGGGCGTCCAGCCGCTGCTCGACGCCGTCGTCGACTACCTGCCGAGCCCGCTCGACGTTCCGCCGGTCGAGGGACTCGAGATCGTCAAGGGCGAGGAGGACCGTCCCGCCAACCGGCTCGCGGCCGTCGACCAACCGTTCTCGTCGCTCGCCTTCAAGGTCATGTCGGATCCCTTCGTGGGCAAGCTCACCTACTTCCGCGTCTACTCGGGCACGCTCGCCGCCGGAAGCCGCGTACTCAACTCCGCCACGGCGCGCACCGAGCGCGTCGGGCGCATCCTCATGATGCACGCCAACCACCGCGAGGAGCGCGAGGAGATCCACGCCGGCGACATCGCCGCGGCGGTCGGACTCAAGCAGACGTCTACCGGCGACACCCTGTGCGCTCCCGACGCGCCGATCAAGCTCGAGACCATCACCTTCCCGGCGCCGGTCGTGCACGTCTCGATCGAGCCGAAGACCAAGGTCGACCAGGAGAAGATGGCGACCGCGCTGGCGCGCCTCGCCGAGGAGGATCCGACCTTCCAGGTCCGCACCGACGAGGAGACCGGCCAGACCGTGATCTCGGGCATGGGCGAGCTCCATCTCGAGGTGCTCGTCGACCGCATGAAGCGCGAGTTCCGCGTCGACGCGGCCGTCGGTCGCCCGCAGGTCGCCTACCGCGAGACCGTCCGCGGCGAGGCCACGAAGGTCGAGGGCCGCTTCATCCGCCAGACCGGCGGCTCGGGCCAGTACGGCGTCGTCTACGTCGACATGGAGCCCGCACCGGGCGAGGGCTTCGAGTTCGTCAACAAGATCCGAGGCGGCTCGGTTCCCTCCGAGTTCATCCCCGCCGTCGAGAAGGGCGTCGAGGAGGCGCTCGAGACCGGGGTCAAGGCGGGCTACCCGATGGTCGACGTGCGCGTCACCCTCACCGACGGCAAGTACCACGACACCGACTCCTCGGAGATCGCCTTCAAGATCGCCGGATCGCTGGCGGTCAAGGAGGCGGCGAAGCGCGCGAAGCCGGTCCTGCTCGAGCCGGTGATGGCCGTCGAGGTCGTCACGCCCGAGGACTTTCTCGGCACCGTTATCGGCGACCTCTCGCGTCGGCGCGGTCGCGTCGAGACCCAAGAGCCGCGCGGCAACGCGCTGGTCGTCCAAGCCGGCGTCCCGCTGTCGGAGATGTTCGGGTACGCGACCGACCTGCGCTCGAACACCCAGGGTCGGGCGAGCTACACGATGCAGTTCGACCGCTACGACGAGGTTCCGGCGACGATCGCCGACGAGGTCGTCGAGTACCGCACGGGCGAGCCGGTCGCGGCGGGCGCATAGGCAGTAATGTTTTCCGGCCCTTCGGGCGCGGAACGCTCGCTCTGAGCGAGCCCGCGAGCGCCTGACCGGGCCCCAGAGCTTTCGAAAGGAGCAACCGCAGTGGCGAAGGCAAAGTTCGAGCGCGACAAGCCGCACGTCAACGTCGGCACCATCGGCCATATCGACCACGGTAAGACGACGCTCACGGCTGCGATCACAAAGGTCCTGTCCGAGGCATCCGGCGGCGAGGCCAAGAGCTTCGAGGAGATCGACAACGCTCCGGAGGAGAAGGAGCGCGGGATCACCATCGCCACCTCGCACGTCGAGTACGAGACCGAGAACCGCCACTACGCCCACGTCGACTGCCCGGGTCACGCCGACTACGTGAAGAACATGATCACCGGCGCCGCGCAGATGGACGGCGCGATCCTCGTGGTCTCGGCGGCCGACGGCCCGATGCCCCAGACGCGCGAGCACATCCTGCTGGC